>NZ_JBIAXC010000024.1:0-138715 GCF_042896295.1 Kitasatospora sp. NPDC001309
AGCACCAGCCCACCCGTCACCGCCAGCAGCAACGGCGCGGCCACCAGCAGCGGATCCAACCCGCCACCCGTCCCCACACCCCGACGCCGGACCTCGGCCACCGCCGCCACCGTGACCGCCAGCACCGCCAGCTCACCCACCAGCCGACGCCGTCCACCCGCGGCCCGCCCGCGCGACCACAACAGCGCCGCCCGCGCGGGGAAGGCCAGCAGCGCGATCGACGCCGCCACCACGGCGGCCAGCACCGCGCCCTCCCACCGCGGCGTCGGCAGCAGCACCACCGCGAGCGCCGCACCGGCCACCGCGGCCGGCAGCACCGTCACCGCGCCCTCACCGACCAAGCGCCCCAGCACCCCGGTCCGCGAACCGCCACGGGCCCGCAGCAACCGGATCTCCGCGGCCCGCCGGTCGGTGGTCAGCGCCGCGGCCAGGAACAGCACCACGACCGCGACACCCGCGACACCGGCCGGGCCGATCGTGCTGAGCGGCAACGACGCCCGGTAACGGTCGTCCGCCCGGCTCAGGATGTCCGTCAGGCTGGAGCCGGTCCGCAGGTCGCCGCGCAGGGTGACGCCGGACAGGTTCGTGGCGCCCGGCCCGGTCTGGAGGGAGCTGACCACGGTCCGGGTCCGGGCGAGCTGGTCGGCGCGCAGCGCGCCGGGGTCGACGGGCAGCCGCCAGAAGTTCTCGGCGCCCGAACCCCAGCGCGCCAGCGCGGCCAGGCCGGCGCCGTCGACGAACCCGCTGGTCGCCCAGTGCTCGTGCTCGGGGACCGGCTTGAGGCAGGCCCGGGCCGGGCAGCCGAGGTTGTCCCAGAACGGGTCGTGGGGGTCGTTGATCCGGTAGAAGCCGACCACCACGGTGGTCCGCTTGGCGCCCACGCCGTCCACGCCGTTGTCGATGACGTCACCGAGCTTGATGTGGATGGTGTCGGCGGCCGTCCTGCTCAGCACGATCGGCAGCGGACCGTCGCCGGTGCCGGGGGTCGGCCAGGTGCCGTCGGTGAGGGTGGCCCGGTCGGCCAGGTCCTGGAGGTAGAACAGGCCGATCTCGGGGTCGGTGCTGTCCGAGATCCGGACGTACTCCGGGTTGCGCATCGTGCGCCCGCTCAGGGCGCGGGCGCCGTGGGCCTGGCCCGCCTGGGCCAGCGTCAGCTGCCGGCCGACCGTCTCGGTCAGCTGCCGCTGCACCTGGTCGAGCACGACGGCGTTGTCGTCGAGCTGCGTCCGGGAGGTGACCTGGAGGCTGGTCGCGTTGAGGCCCTTCTGGCCGACGAAGTCGCGCAGCGCCGCGTCCGCGCCCCGGTCCGCGATCCGCGGGAAGGCCGCCGCCAGGAAGACGGTGACGAACGCGAGCACCGCCATCAGCAGCGCGGCGAGCGGGTTCGCCCGCAGCCGGGTGGGGACCCAGCGCGCGGGCCGGTGGGCCGGACGGTGGGCGGTGTCGGGGGCGGGCACGGGGGTGCCGGCCTGGGTGGTCACATCTCCTCCACGTGGCGCAGCCGGTTGGCCACGTCTCGACGGCGGCGTCCGATCAGGAAGGCCGACAGCAGCGGGGCGACGGCGATCGCGGCCGCGAACAGCAGGGCCTGGCCGACGGGCAGGTCGATCAGGGCCTCGGGCAGGGGGCGGTGGGCGGCGGGTGTCAGGACCACGAACGGGACGATCAGGTGGACCAGCAGGGCGCCGAGGGCGAGCCCGACCGTCCCGCCGAGCCCGACCAGCAGCGCCTGTTCGGCCGCGACGGTGCGGGTGACCTGCTTGCGCGGCGCGCCCAGGGCGAGCAGCAGCGCGGAGTCCCGGGCGCGCTCGTGGGCGGAGCCGGCCACGGCGGCGACGAAGCCGATCGCGGCGAGCAGAGCGGTGACGAGCGCGATGGCCATCAGCGCGTTCTGCGGGGCGGCGCCCACCGGGTCGCTGAGCATCCCCTCGGTGACCTCGTCGGAGAGCTGGACGTCCTGGGTGCCCGGGGCGGCCCGCACGGCGGCGGCCAGTTCGGCCGGAGCGCGGTCGCCGGGCCCGGTGGCCGGCAGCCACCACTCGGCGTGGCTGGGCAGCACCCGGCCCTGCGCGGCCAGCAGCCGCGCCACGGTGTCGAGGTCGACGACCAGCGCGCTGCGGCCGCCGACCGGCACGGCCTCGACCGCCTTGGTGATCTTGACCGGGACGACGCCCCCGGCGAACGGCACCCGGACGACGTCGCCGGCGGAGCCGCCGATGAGCTTGAGGTAGTCCTTGGTGGCGACGCCTGACACGGTCGTCGGAACGTCCGTCCCGGCGGTGCCGAGGACGGCCCGCAGGGAGAGGCCGGTGCCCCTCGCGAAGCGGTAGTCGACGGTGAACAGCCGCCCGGCGTCGGCGGGTTCGGGCGCGACGGCGACCAGCGGGGCCTCCCCGCTCTTGAGCGCCGGACCGTCGACCACGTCCCCCTTCCAAGAGAGGCCGGCCGGCACCGGGACCTCGGTCGCGGGGCCGTCGGCGCTGTCCGAGACGGCCAGCCGGCCGACGGTCACCTCGCCCTCGGCCCGGTCGCTGTAGGAGACGGTCGCCCCGACCAGGGTCAGCGGCGCGGCGACGGCGCCCATCGGCGCGTCGACCAGCGTGGTCAGCGGGGCCGAGGCGTGCTGCTGACCGCTGACCGGGAGGCCGACGAACGGGGCCTTGTGGACGTAGCCGTTGCGGTCCCGCAGCAGCAGGGTCACCTCCGGCGGGGAGGGGGCCATCGGGTGCATCCCGGTGAACAGGCCGGTGTTGTCGACCGTCTGTCGGATGGACAGGTCCGCGTCGATCCGTAGCGGGCGGCCGGGGAGCGGGACCCCGCCCTTGGCGCCGGTCGGGGCCGGCTGGGCGAGCGGGCCGAACACCGCCGCCCGGTCGGCCCCGTCGAGCAGGTCGGCGCGGATCGGGACGCGGTCGGCGACGGCGGCCGTGTCCAGGGCGAGCAGTTGGCCCGTGCCGGCCGGGAGCGGCTGCTGCTCGTGGTAGACCGGGATCAGCCGGTCGCCGCCGGGCAGCGCGCCGTAGCGGCCGCCCTGGCCCATCAGCGCGGTGTGCGCGGCGGATATCCGCAGGCCGCCGGCCGTGTCGAAGGCGGCCTGGTCGCGCTGGGAGTCGGTCCAGGTGGCGTGCTGGCCGAGCGCGAGCACGCCGGTGGCCACGGCCATCACCAGCAGCAGCACCGGCCCGTTGGCCCGGGCGGGCTGACGCGACAGCTGCCAGCCGACCATGGCCGGGCCGAGGCCGCTGCCCCGGGCGGCGACCCGGGCGCCCAGCCGGGCGACCAGGGGCAGCAGCCGCAGCACCACCAGGGTTCCCGCGCACAGCGCCAGGGTGGGGGTGGCGACCAGCAGCGGGTCGACGCCGAGCTGTCCGGAGGAGTCGGCGGACAGTCCGCCGCCGTACTGGTCGAGTTGCTGGTAGGCGAGCACGGCCAGGGCGAGCACCGCGAGGTCCCCGCCGTTGCGCGCGATGCCGGAGACCACCGCCTGGCGTCGGCCGGCCTTGCGGCGCAGCGCGGCGCCGGCGCCGCGCAGCAGGCCGGGCGCGCTGGCCAGCGCGATGCACAGCAGGGTGCAGAGCACGGCCACCGGCCAGAGCGTCCAGCTCAACCGGGTGTCCAGGGCGATCTGGTGGGCGCGGCCGAGGCCGGCCAGGACGCGGACCACGAACGGTGTGAGCAGCGGTGCGAACACCGCGGCCGGGAGGGCGAGCAGCACCGACTCCAGGGCGGTGAATCCGCCGAGCCGGGCACCGGAGGCACCGCGGGCGGCGAGCAGTTCGTTCTCCCGCTCCTGGCGGGTCGAGATCAGCCGGACCACCAGCAGCAGGGCCGCGGCGGCCAGCACGGCGAGTTGCAGCGCGCCGATCAGCAGGGTGGACCGGGCGACCATCAGACTGGCCGACAACTCGCGCACCAGGACGGGGAGTTCGGTGGTGGCAGTGAGACTGGAGGTCTTCCGCAGGTCGTCGGCCAGGGGCTGGGCCCGCCCGCCGATGGCCTCGGCCGTGTCCTGGTCGACGCCCGCGAAGTCGGCGTCGAGCAGCCAGCCGCGGCTGCTCTGCGGCAGGGCCCCGGCCGCGAAGGCGCTCGGGTCGACCATCATCGGGCCGTAGGTGGTGAATCCGCCGGTCTCGACCTCGTGGCCGCCGATCGGGTCGATGCGCCAGTACGCGGCGAACGGATCGGCGGCCCGGTAGACGCCGGTGACCCGGACGGTCAGCGCCGTGCCGTCGAGCCGGTCGGTGAGCGGGACGTCCACGGGCAGCGCCCGGGCGGTCAGGCCGAGCCGGGCCAGCATGGTCTGCGGCACGGCGACCTGCGGGGCCGCGGAGCGGACCGGCCCGGTGACGGCGCCCGGCCAGGCACCGGCGACCAGGCTCACCCGGGAGCGGTCGAGGTCCGCGAGGACCGTCAGGTCGACCTTGTCCGTGCCGGACTGACCACCCGCCGGGGCGCCCGGCGCCGTGCCGCTCCCGGCCGCCGGGGCGTCACCGCCCGACAGGCCGAAGGATCGGCTGCGCAGCAGGCTGTCGGTGTGGACCGGTAGGTCGCCGAAGAGCTTCTGCCGGTAGGAGGCGAGCGCCTCCTCGTCCTTCTGCCGCTGGTCGGAGCCGTGTTCCGCGGTCACCACCACAGCGGTGCGGGCATGGCCCGGTCCCTGGAGCGCCTGCCGCAGGCCGGCCTGGCCGACGCTGCTGTTGAAGGTCACCAGAGCGGTCAGTACCGCCGTGGTGATCAGTACCGTCAGCAGGACGGCAGCAGCCAGCGGCAGTCGCCCGCGCACCCTGCGCACGACGAAGCCGAGCATCAAGTTCCTCCCCCGGTCTCAGACCCGGTCGCAATCCAGCCCCCACCCGTCGATCCGTTCCGGACCCTCATCGGTCACGGACGGGCACCCCACGGGCGTACCGGCGCAGTGATCACCGGCATTCGATCGCCGGATAGCGGACGATGCTGTCAGATTCGATCCAGGAACGGAAGGGACTTGCGCGAATCAAGTAAGCAATGAGCAAATTCCTTGTATTGGCGACATCCCCGGTGGGGAGAAGCCACTGAAATGCCATGCACACTTCATGACTTCGGGTTCGCCGACCGCCTCCTGACCAGGGAACTTCTCCTTTCGAATTTCTCTGCCCGGGAGGTTGAACCCACGAAAGCACTCCATCCGTTGACCCGAACAGAACCGGGTCGTCACCACCCCAGGGGGACGCCGCATGACGCAAGACCAGGCCGCCGACACCACCCTGACGGCCACCGGCCCGATGGTGGCCGTGTCCGATCTGCGGCGCAGCTTCGGCAGCGGGGAACGGACCGTCCACGCCCTGCGCGGCATCGACTTCTCGATCGAGCGCGGTGAACTCACCGCGCTCAAGGGCCGCTCCGGCTCCGGCAAGACCACGCTGCTCAACCTGGTCGGCGGTCTGGACGCGCCGACCAGCGGCAGCATCGTCCTGGACGGCATCGATCTCGGCGGCCTGGACGAGGACGGCCGGCTCGCCCTGCGGCGGGAGCGGATCGGATTCGTCTTCCAGTCCTTCGGACTGATCCCGATGCTCACCGCCGCCGAGAACGTCGGCGTGCCGATGCGGCTGCGCAAGGTCCCGCCGGCCGAGCGCGAGGAGCGCGCGCACACCCTGCTCGCCCTGGTCGGCCTCGCCGACCACGCCAACCAGCGGCCCGGCGAACTCTCCGGCGGCCAGCAGCAGCGCGTCGCGATCGCCCGCGCACTCGCCAACGACCCCGGCCTGATCATCGCCGACGAGCCCACCGGCCAGCTGGACTCGGAGACCGGCCGCTCGATCATGGAGCTGCTGCGCGCTGTGGTCCGGAGCGAGGGCGTCACCGTCCTGGTCGCCACCCACGACCCGACGCTGATGACCCTCGCCGACCGGGTCATCGAACTCCACGACGGACGGATCCTCGACCAAGAGGCTGAGCAGGCCGCCTAGCAGCGGCGGGCCGGGGCTACGGGCCGGGGTGCGGTGGGCGGCAGGCCCACCGCACCCCACGGAGACCTGCCTCTCGAGTTTGAGCGAGCAGGGCGAGCAGGGCGAGCAGGGCGAGCAGGGCTAACAGCACACCCACGGCCGTATTCGGCTTTGTGGATTCCTTGACGAATCACTATGATTGCACGTCATTTTCGCTTCTCTACCGGCGAGCTGTCACACCGTCGAATCGGATCCCGATTTCCCGTGGCACCGATGACGGCCCCTCGCAAGCTGCCGGAATTCGCTCCACCGGGAAGTTCGACGGCGATCTCCTGCCGCATTCTCCACCGCACACGACTGTGGTGGCCGACGGGATCGTCGGCCACCACGGCCCCGGCCTCAACGGCCGGTCGTTCGAGGGGAGATCCTTCAGACCGCCGGGAAGATCTCAGCGTCCGGCTTGAGCAGCTGGCCCGGCTTCGGCGCGGTGCCGTCCACCAGGTAGCGGGTGACCAGCGCGTTCAGCGCCTTGCTGCGGCCGACGGCGCAGTGCTCGATGGAGTCGACGCTGACCAGCACGGCGTTGCCCAGCTCCTGCTGCATCCGCTGGGCGAACTTGTACTGGGTGGCCGGGTCGTAGAGGTTGCCGATCACCATCACGGTGTTGGAGGTCTTCTTGTTCCAGGGGCCGGTGAAGCGCTCGGCGTCCCGGGCCGGGGCGGGCCAGCTCGCGCACGCCGGGGCGTCGAAGGCCTGGTAGCGGCCGAAGGTCGGCGACTCCTTCTCCCACGCACGGGCGACGTTGGCGAACACCCGGTCGTTCGACGGGTACGGCTTGTCCTGGCAGTTGACGCCCATGTAGGAGTCGTCACCGGCGTACTCGGAGTCGGCCGGGGCCTCGCGCAGCGCCCGCGGGACGTTCACCGTGAGCTGGTTGGCCGCCTCGTCGGAGACGTCCGCCTTCGGCGCCAGCAGGGCGGCCGCGGCCGGCTTCTGCATCACCTGGTAGGTGGCCTGCAGCGACTTCGCCAGCGGAGCCAGCTTGGCCTGCGAGTACAGCGCGCTCGCCACCTCGCTGGTGAAGCTGCTCAGCGTCACCTTGGAGCCGTTCGACAGCGTGATCGGGCTGGTCCGCAGGTGGTCGCGGAGCTCGTCGAACTTGGCGCGGGTGTCGCCGTCACCGAAGGCGCAGCGCGGGGCGCCGGCGGTCTGGCAGCGCTTGAGGAACTCGTCCAGGGCGATCTCGAAGCCGCCCGCCCGCTGGCGGTCGTACTCCAGGCCGTTGTGCAGGCGCAGGTCGGGGTCGACGTTGCCGTCGACGATGACCGCGCGCACCTTGTTCGGGTACATGGCGGCGTAGGTGGACCCGATCAGCGTGCCGTAGGAGAACCCGGCGAAGGTCAGCTGGGAGTCGCCGACGGCGCGGCGCATCCGGTCGAGGTCACGGACCACGTTGATGGTCGACATGTGCTCGATCAGCGGGCCGGCGTTCTTGCTGCAGGCGTCGGTGTAGTCCTGGTCGGCGTCCAGGGTCTCGTCGACCTCGGCCTTGGTGACGGGGACGCCCACCATGCGGTTGTTGACCGCGTCGGCCTCTTCCTGGGTCTTGAAGCACTTGAGCGGGTTGCTCCGGGCCACCCCGCGCGGGTCGAAGCCGACCAGGTCGAACTTGGCCTGCACCTCGGCGCCGAAGCGGGTGGTGGTCGCCCACATGTAACCGCTGCCGCCGGGGCCGCCCGGGTTCATGAACAGCGAACCGATCCGCTTGGCCGGGTCACTGGCACGGTGCCGCATCATGGCGATGCCGACCTTCTGGCCCGACGGGTCGTCGTAGTCCAGCGGCACGGGGTAGACGGCGCAGTCGAAGCCGCCCGGGTCCGGCTTGGTCGGGTCGGGGTTACAAGGCTTCCAGTCGACGGGGTCGACCTTCGCTTCGGCGGCCGCCGCACCCGGGGCCTGGTCGATCGGCGCGGCCGACGCGGCCACAGCGGTTCCGGTGACAAGGGCGAGCGCGCAAGTGACCGCTCCGGCCAACGTGGATATGCGGGACAAGGAACCTCCTCCGTGCTGAAAGGGCGGCCCCAGCCTGTCAGTCTGAGATCTCCCTGTGAAGACCTCGTAGCGGCGGAATTGTTTCGGACTTCCGGCCGCTCTCCCCGGAAACATTCTGTGAATGAACCAACTTGACGGTTGATTGACCTGACGGTGGTTCAACCACACCCGATCGGACGACGGGCGAGCGCCGACCGAGCCGTGGGTCGGCGGGCCGACCAGGTCCTTGATCCACTCGACGCGGCGCTCCTCGACCGAGCCCGGGCGCCGCATCCACTCCCCCGTGGACTCCGGCCCGTGCCCGGGACGCCCGCCGGGTCGGCCGGACGGGCCGGCCGGACGGGCCCAGGAGGCTCCGGGGCGGCAGGACGGCGGGGCGGCGGCGGGATGGCGGCGGGGCGGCGGCGGGCCTGCGGCGGGCGGCAGGGTAGCGCAATCAGGATGCATCCGGAACAAAGTAGGATGACTCAACTCCCGCGCTACGCGCGAAGAGTTCCATAAATGTTCCATTTGCCCGATTTACCACCGCTTCACACGCCCGGAGCCCCCCTCATGGACAACACGTCCACCGCCGACACCGCCGCCGGCGCGATAGAGACGCGCGGAATCGAACCCGTCCCCGACCACGAGCGTCAGGGCAGAGTCCGCGAGCTCTTCCCGACCTGGGTCGCGGCGAACATCAGCGTCCTGCTGCTCACCATGGGTGCCGCCCTGGTGGTGCTGAACCAGCTCAACTTCTGGCAGGTCCTGATCGTCGCCGCGTGCGCCGCGGTCGTGTCGTTCGGCCTGGTCGGCGTGCTGTCGGTCTCCGGCAAGTGGGGCGGGGCCCCGGGCGCGACCCTCTCGCGGGCCACCTTCGGGGTGCGCGGGAACCTCTTCCCCGGCGCGATCCTCTGGATCGCCCGGTTCGGCTGGGAGACGATCAACGCCGTCACCGGCGCCTACGCCGTGCTGACCGTGCTCGACCTGGTCTTCGGTGTCAAGAGCAACACCGCGCTGATCGTGATCACCCTGTTCGCCTTCGTCGCCTGCACCTTCCTGGTCTCCGGCATGGGCCGGAAGGCGCTCAACGTCTGCAACACCTGGTCGACGTACCTCTTCGGCGTGTTCAGCGTGCTGGTGCTGGGCTACCTGATCGCGACCATGCACTGGAGCGAGGTCTTCTCCAAGCCCGCGGGCACCACCGCGATGGTGGTCGCCGGCATCGGGACCATCGCCGCCGGCGGCATCAGCTGGGTCCCCACCGGCCCGGACTTCGCCCGCTACCTGCCGCACTCCGCCTCCGGCAGGAAGATCGTCGGCGTGACGGTCTCCGGCGCCGGCCTGGTCATGGTGCCGATGGTGCTGATGGGCGCCGTGATGGCGGTGGCCTCCCCCGGCCTGGCCCAGGCCGCGGACCCGGTCTCCTTCCTCGGCGACCTGCTGCCGACCTGGCTGGCCGTGCCCTACCTGCTGACCGCGATCGTGGGCATGCTGCTGATCAACAGCCTGTCCATGTACTCGGCCGGCTTCACCGCGCAGACCATGGGCGTCAAGCTGCCGCGCGCCCTGGCCGTCAGCATCAACGCCGTGATCTCGCTGGTCGGCGGCCTGCTGCTGATGCTGGTCGCGAAGAGCTTCCTGGGCTCCTTCATCACCTTCCTGATCCTGCTCGCCGTCTCCTTCTCCGCCTGGATCGGCGTCTACGCGGTGGACATGTTCCGGCGCCGGACGCGCGCGGTGCGCTACGACGCCGCCGCCCTGATGGACACCACCCGGAACAGCCGCTACTGGTACGCGGGCGGTTTCTGCTGGCAGGCGATGGTCTCCTGGGTGCTCGCGCTGCTGTTCGGGCTCGCCTTCACCAAGTGCGACTGGTTCGCCGGCCCGCTCTCCGACACCCCCGTCGGCAAGTACGGCCTGGCCTGGGCCGCCACCATCGTGATCTCCGGCGCGATCATGGCCGCGCTCCCCACGCCCCGGGAGAACACCCCGGCCACCCCGGCCACCCCCGGCCGGTCGGCCGCCGAGCAGGCCGAGCGGACCGAGCGGACCGAGCGGACCGACCAGGTCACCGTCTGACCCCGGCCGCACCCCGGGCCCGACCCCCGGGCCCAGACTCCGGACCGCCCGGTCGCAGCGACTCAGCCGAGTCGGGGCGACCGGGCGGTCCCGTTTCCCTCTGCTCTTGACGCACTCCCCGTGGAACGACGACCGCGGGTCTCAGCCGGCCACCGGGCTGCCGACCCGCAGCAGGTTGCCGCTGCGGTCGACGAGGGCGAACTCCCGCATCCGGTAGTCGGTGCCGCCCACCGGCGTCAGCCGGCTGCCGGTGGCCGGGTCGGCCTCGACACCGATCCGCTCCCACTCCCGGTGCCACGCGTCCGCGTCCCGGACCTGGAGGTAGCAGCTGCTCGCCGTCGTCAGCGGATCCACCCCCGGTTCATGGCGGAAGTGCAGCTCGACCGTGCCCCGGACGACGATCAGGTAGCCGTCCGGCCCGTCCCAGCGGCCCCGGGGCTCGAAGCCGAGCCGGCCGTAGAACTCCTGGGTCTCGTCCAGGTCCCGGCTCGGCAGGACCGGAACCGCGTACTCGTCCATGCCGCCACCCTATCCGCCGCCCCGGAGCGGGGTGCTCGGACTGCTCAGCGCCTCCTCTCGTACCTGGTCAGGAGGACACCGTCGGGAAACGTCCGCGTCTCCACCAGGTTCAGGTCCACCCAGCCGTCCAGCGCGGTGAAGAACGGCGTGCCGCCGCCCACCAGGACCGGGTGGGTGGCGATCACGTACTCGTCGATCAGCCCGGCGCGCATGGCCGCCCCGGCGAGCGTCGCGCCGCCGATGGTCATCGGGCCGCCGTCCTCGGCCTTGAGTCGGGTGATCTCGCTGAGCGCGTCGCCGGTGACCAGGCGGGCGTTCCAGTCGACCGTGTCGATCGTCGAGGAGAACACCACCTTCGGCGTGTCCCGCCAGTTCCGCGCGAACTCGACCTCCGCCGGGGTGGCGTCGGGCCGCTGGTCGCCGGTCGGCCAGTAGGAGCTCATCGTCTCCCACAGCTTGCGCCCGTACAGCGACAGGCCGCTCGCCAGCTCGTGGTCGAGCCAGTACCGGAAGAGCTCGGGGCTCGGCGGTCCGCTCCAGCCGATGTCGTCGCCGGCCGCGGCGACGTAACCGTCCAGGGTCAGATTCATGCCGTAGATCAGTTTCCGCATGGCCCGGCCTTCCGTCCGTGGGTGTCCGGCGTCCAGACCAGCGTGAGGACCGTTGTCGTCCCCCGCCACCTGCCGCTGCGCGACGACGTCATGTCGCTACCTTCGCACTGCCTCGGGGGACGTCCTCCTCGGAGTCGCCCTGCCCGCGCGTACGGTCCAGCTCGCGCCATTCCGCCCGCAGTCCGGCCAGATTCGTGGTGAGGAAGTACGCGGCGCCGCAGGTGAGCAGCACCGGAAGGAGTCCGACGGCGGCCACCGCCGCCCCGGCCAGCAGCCCGCCGAGAGGGATCCCGGCCCAGGCCAGCGAGTCACCGAGGGCGTTGACCCGGCCCAGCATCCGGCGCGGCACCCGCTCGACGAGGACGGCCCCCAGCACCGGGTTGACGAAGCCGGCACCGAACCCGCTGACCGCGAAGACGGTCAGTACCACCCCCACCGGGGCGCCGGAGGCGAGGACCAGGAACCTCGGCGCCCCGGCGAGCAGGAATCCGGTGAGAAGCACCGCCCGCCGCCGCAGCCGGTGCGCGACGGCCGCGGCGATCAGGCTCCCGCCGACCGCCGCGGCTCCCATCACGCTGCCCATCAGGCCGATCGCGGTCGGCCCGTTGCCCGACTCCCTGGCCCAGACGGGGACGAGCACCGAGCCGAACGCCGCGTCCAGCAGGTTGGTGATGCCGACCATGACGATGACGGTGAGCAGCAGCGGCTCGCCGCGCAGGAAGGTGAAGCCCTCGCCGAACCGCCGCCAGTAGCCCGGTCCCGTCTCCCCGGCCGGCGAGGAGGCTTCCTCGGCCGCGTGTCCCATGCCGCGGGGCAGCGCGAGTTTGATGATCACTGATCCGAGGGCGAAGCAGCCCGCGTTGACGGCGAGCCCGGTCAAGGGGCCGAGCAGGGCCACCAGGGATCCGCCGACCGCCAGGCCGACGGTGGAGGCGAGCCGCTCGATCACACCGGCCAGACCGGTGGCCCGTTCCAGCGGCACCCGGCCGCGCTCGGCCGCCTCCGGGACCATCACCTCCTTGGCCAGGTCGCCGGGGCCCCGGGCCGCGCCGATCAGTGCGACGAGAACCAGCAGAAGGGGAAAGGAGAGCAGGTCCAGGGCGTGGAGCAGGGGAACCGCGGCGGCGGCGGTCGCGCTGGCCAGATCGGTGGTCCAGGAGACGGCCCGCGGGCCGATCCGGTCCACCAGCGGTCCGGTGAACGCCTTGACCACCACGTAGGGAGCCATCTCGCAGAAGGCGACCAGTCCGGTCCGGGTGGCGCTGCCGGTGGTGACGAGGACGAACCAGGGCAGTGCCACGACGGAGATCCGCGTGCCGGTCAGCGACACGACCATGGCCGCCAGCACCCCGCCCAGCGGCCGTAAGGACCTCTTGCCGGGTATGCCGCCGGCCTCCGGGGCGTCGTCGGTCATGACCTCGGACTTCCTTCCGCTTCCTGGGGGCCGGAGGGGAGCGACGACGTGGCCGGCGCGTCCGGTTCGGGCAGGATCTGCGTGATCACGGCGACCCGTTCGGCCCCCTCGGGGGCACCGGCCGCGGTCTCCGGTGTGTCCCGCCGGTAGCGCGCGATGACCTCCGCCAGCTCCCGGTACAGGGCGGCGGCTTCCTCGGGCGTGAGCCGCAAGGCCCAGTCGCTCATGTCGAAGGTGTTCCGCCAGGCGCGGGGCATCGTCTGGAGCCCGTTGAGGGCTTGCTGGGTGCGCAGGGTGTAGATCGCGGCGACGGACTGCTGGTAGGCCAGTGCGGCCTCGGGCTCCCGCTCGGCCAGCTCCGGTTCGTTGAACCAGGTGGTCCGGTGCACCGAACGCCACCAGCGTTCGCGCGCGTTGCCGCGTTCGGTGTCCTCCTCGACGAAACCGGCCGCGCCGAGCTGCCGGAGGTGGTAGCTGGCCGTACCGGAATTCACGCCCAGCCGCTCGGCGAGGCGGGTGGCCGTCGACGGGCCGTGCTTCCGCAGCAGCCCGACCAACTGCACGCGCACCGGATGCGCCAGGGCGCGCAGCCCCTTGGCATCCAGGACGACCGAGTCCTCATCACCCTGCGGGCCGTCCGGCCCCTCCACTGCATCAGCCATGCGACACACGGTAGTCCGCAAAGAGTTCTTTGCGAAGAGTTATTCGCGAAGAACTCTTCGCGGTTCGGTTCGCCTGCGAGGTGCCGCCGCTCACCCGTCGACCGTCGCGCAGCACCGTCAGTGCCGGGCATCAGTGCCGGGCGAGGCCGGCCTCGCGGGAGAGGTCGGGGTCCTCCGGGGCGCCGAGGACGAGGATCTGGAGGGCCGCGCCGACGTAGACGACCAGGAGCCGGGCGATCCTGCGGGGCGTGCTGGGCATGGTGGTTGTCCCTTTCTCTCGTTCGCTCGTTCACTCGTTCGCTCACCGGAGGGTGCTGCCGGGGGTCACCAGGAGGTGGCGTCGTCCATCGACTGCTGCCAGTAGGTGACCTTGAGGGAGTCGTCCACGTAGACGCCCTTCGCGGGCAGCGAGGGCTGGGACCCGGCACCGACGCTCTCGTTGCCGGACGGGCCGTGGAAGTAGACGACCAGGGAGTTCACCGTGTGGCCGTTGGCACTGTCGGTGCCGTCGGTGGAGGACAGGTTCACGGAGGCGTAGCCGGACTCGCCGGGCTTGAGCGTGACGACGGCCTGCGGCTTGGAGTCGGTGATCACCGGGGGCACGGACTGGGCCTCCCCGAACCGGACCGCCGGGTAGCCGTACAGGTAGCAGGTGCCGCTACCGGTGTTGGTGACCGTGAGCAGCATGTGGTTCACGGGGCGGTTCAGCGGGGCGGCCGTCGTCCGGGTGTTGTCGCCGGTGCAGGTGACCGGCTTGGCCGCCTCCGGCGCCGGCCCGCCGGACGACTTGGACGCGGGGGCGCTCGCCCCGGGCTTCGCACCGGTGGACGCCGCTGCGGCGGCCGAGGGCTTCCCGGTGGTACCGGCGCTGCCCGCCGGAGCGGCGGGCGAGGGCGAGGCGGAACCGGCGGCCCGGAGGGTCGGGCCGGTCGTCGTCGCGATGTCCCCGGTGTCCCCGTTGCCGGTGCAGGCGGAGACCGACAGGGCGGCGAGCACGACACCCACGGCGGCGGTGGCCAGCCGGGTGCGGGAGGTACGGGAGGTACGGACGGACATGGGCTCGGGCCCCTTCGGCAAGCGGTCGAACCGTACGTCGACCGGATGACCGAAGCCTGCGGAACGGTCCGTCCCGGCCGCCAGAGCCAACGCCCCGTTGGGGACACTGGAACGGCGAAAGGGCCTCTGAGCTGCGGGAACGATGCGCCCCTGGAACGCCGAAACGGGACGCCGAGGGGCCTGGCGGGCCCGCGCGCCCCGCCGTCAGTGCGGGTGCCGGTCGGACCGTTCGTTGTCCTGCGTCGCCCGGAAGGCAGCGCGCCACGCCGCGTCGAGGCCCTCGCGGGCCGCCTCGATCCCGGCGGCGGTGTTGCCGCCGGGAACCGCGACCCGCTCGATCACCTCGGCCGGCGTGGCGCCGCCGCCGACCAGGCGGCCCGCCGCCTCCAGGCTGCAGCTGACCAGCCGCTCCGCCAGCTCCCTCGGCAGCGGGGCGCCCCGCTCGCACTGGGCCCGGGCCATCGACACCGCGGCCTCGGCCAGCAGGGCCGGGCCGCAGGACGCCAGGTCGGTCGCGGCGCGGCCCTGCTCCTCGCCGATGACGAACGGGGTGGAGAACGACCGCAGCAACGCCAGGAGGTTCTCGGTCGCCGCCTCCGTCATCCCGGGCCCGGGCACCAGGAGCGTCGCGCCGGCGCCGATCTCGTTGCCCGCACTGGGGATCAGCTTGGCCACCGGGCCCGGCACCGCCCCGGCCAGCACCGACAGCGGCTGCCGGTTGCTGATGGTGACCACGACGTGGTCAGCGGTCAGCCCGGGTCGCAGGTCGCCCAGGACGGCGGACAGGGCCGACTGCGGCGTGCACAGGACGAGCAGCGCCGCGGCGCCGGGCAGCTCCCGCAGGGGCGTGATCCGCACGCCGGGGACGGCCCGCCGGAGCTGCTCGACGCTCGCGGCGGAGCGCCCGCTGGCGTGGAGGCCGCCCGGCCCGACGGCCCGGCCGAAAGCCGCCGCCAAGGTCCGGCCCATGCGGCCCAGGCCGACGATTCCCACCGTTCGAAGCTCGCTCATGGCGGCAAGCATCGCAGATGTCGATCACCGGTCTCCGGCCGCCGAATCACCGGCAGCGACACCACCGGCGGCACCGCCGGGGGCACCGCCGGCGGCACCGCGGGCCCGAACGCTTCACCCGGGCCACCGCCCCGTGTTGCCGATCGGTGTTGCCACCCCGGAAACGGCGGCGCAACGGGGCCCGGACCGTCCATGCTGTGACGCACCGTCAGCGCGACCAGAACAACCCACCGATACTGCGAGGATGGTGCCGTTGTGCAGCCCGTAGAACGCCGGGGGGTGACCGGGTGGGGAACCTGCAACCGCTGAGCCCCGATCTGAACGAGGAGTGCCGCGCCTTCGCCGAGGCCCTGCGCAGCCTGTTCGCGGGGTTGTGGCCCACGGTGTCGGTGCGCCGCTACAGCTCGCGCCGGCACCTGAGCCCGGGTGCGCTGTCCCGCTACCTGTCCGGGCAGCGGATCCCGTCCTGGCAGTTCGTCCAGGACCTGCTCACCGACGTGGGCGCCGACCGGGGCACCGTCGCCACCCTGGAGACCGTCGAACTCCTCCGCTCGCTCCACGCGGCCGCGCTGAGGACCAGTGCCTCGGTGGGCCACGCCGTCCAGCAGCTGCAGTTCCAACTGGCCGAGGCCGACCGGCTGTCACGGCGCTCGGCCGCCCACAGCGACGTCCTGGGCGACGCCCTGCTCGACAAGAACCACCGCATCGCCGACCTGGAACTGCGCCTCAACCAGCTGGAGAGCGACTGGGCGCGGGAGCGCGCCCGTGCGGACGAGGTCGCCGTCTACGCCGACGACCGCGCGGACCTGCTCCTGGAGAAGCAGGACCTGGAGAAGGAGGTCGCCCGGCTGGAGACCGAGTTGGGCGAGGCGCTCCGGCGCCGGCTGGCCGCCGAGGCCCGCTGCGAACTGCTGGAACGCCAGCTGATCGCGGCGGAGCAGCAGGCCGGCGAGGACCCGCTGCGGATCGAGGCTGCCGCCACGGCCGACACCGCCGACACCGCGGCCCCCACCGCCACCGGCCGGCCCCGGGTTCTGGTGGTCGACGACCAGCCCTCGAACCTGGTGGCCCTGGAGGCCGTCCTCGCGGCCGCCGACTGGGACGTGCTGGCCGTCACCTCCGGTCCGGACGCGCTCAAAGCGCTGCTCCAGCACAACGACATCGCCGTCATCGTCCTGGACGTGCAGATGCCCGGCATGGACGGCTACGCGACCGCGGCCCAGATCAAGGGCCGCGCCCAGACCCGCGACATCCCGATCATCTTCGTCACCGCGATCGGCTCCGACCCGGAGAACGTCCTGCGCGGCTACGACGCGGGGGCGGTCGACTTCATCGTCAAGCCCTTCGACCCCTGGCTGCTGCGCGCCAAGGTCACCGCCCTGACCGGCATGTACCTGAACTACCGCGGCACCCCCCGCCCCGCCCCCGCGAACCGCCCCCCGCACACCACCACCGACTGGCTCCTGCCCTCCCCCGCCACCCCCGCTCCCCCGCACCAGCCACCCTGACCACACCCCCGCCCCGGCTCCCCCCGCCCGGGCGGAGCCCTCATGGCCGGGCCGTCAGTCCGGACGATCAGCAGGGCACAGTGGGACTACGGGTGACGTGCGCTGTCGTCCAGTCCGGCGTTCCCCTGCCAGGGCTGAATTCGAGCCGCTGGGAGTCGCCGCCCAACAGTTCGGCGCACACCGTGCCCTCGGCGTTCACGGAGCCGTCCACGTTCAGCAGCGTGACGACGAGTCCGAACTGCCTGGCGAGCCCGGTGTTCGGATCGTGCGAGGTCACATCGAGGAGGAGGTCGACGGTCGTGGTGTTGACGGGGTTCGCCGCGCTCATCCTGACGCTGTAGTCGCCGACCGTGTAGGCCTGGGCGAACGCCTTCCGCTGCGCTGCCGCCGTCCTGGCGGCAGCAGCCGAGGCTTCTGCCGCAGCCGAGGCTGACGCCGAGACAGCGGCCGACGCCGCGGCCGAAGCGGAGGCAGCCGCGGACGCCGATGCCGCGGCAGGGTCCCCGGCCCGCGCGGCGGCCGACGCCCCGCCGGCCGCCGCCGACGACGCCCCCGCACCGACCTGGCCGGGACCACCGCCGGTTCCCTGCCGCGCCAGCGCGGCCGCCAGCACGCCGTCGGGGGACTCCGCCGGCTCCGGCCTGCCGTCCTCCGGAGTCAGCTCCTGGGCGCTCGCCGAACCGATGTGACAGGCCAGATCACGGTCGGTGACGCTGTCCAGAATCCCGGCACCGGCGATGGTGTGCCGGCCGGGCGGCACGTAGTAGAGCATGCGGCCGGCGTCGAAGGCGTGGCGCTCGGTGCTGGTGCAGGCGAGGTCGATCGTGTACGCCAGCATGCGGGGAGAACGGTTGTCGACCGATATCGCGCACCGCTCCGTTCGCATCCGACCGCCCAGGGCGGGATCGGCGCCTTCGGATGCACACAGGACGAGTCCGACGTCCGCGCTGCGGTCCCGATCCACCACCGACGAGGAGCAGCCGGACAACGTCGGGACGGCCGCCAGAGCCGCAGCGACGCAAGCGGAGGTGACGGCGGAGGCGGCCATGGAAGCACGGCGCATGGAGGGGCGCTCCTGAGCTCGGGGCGGGACGACGCCGACATCCTGCCGCAGAACGCGCCCCGCGGGTGGGGTGATCCCGACTACGGGGCACCGACCCGGTTCCGCAGCCGGAGCGCGTGCAGGGTCAGCCCCGGGGCGTCATGTCGTCGAGGAGGTGAACGAGTTCGGCGGGCCTGGTGACCATGGGCCAGTGGCCAGTGGCCAGTGGCCTGTGGCCGGAGTCGATGTCGACGAAGTCGACGTGCTCGGCCCGGGCGAGTCCCGGGGCCTCACCCGCGGCGATCCGCACCCGGGCCTGCCACGGGGTGAACTCCGGGCAGACCACCACGACCGGGACCAGGTAGCGGCGTCGGTCCGTCAGCCGGACCACGCCTCTGGCCGCCCGCTTCGCCGCCGCCGTGTCCGACCCCGGGGATCCCGCCCGTCCTTGAGCGCCGAACGCCCCTGCGGACCGCAGCACTTGGCGGCCGCCGCCGCTCCTGGCAGGATGCCGGGACGACGGGGCAGTGGACGAACCACCGGGGGGGCGGACTGTGAGCATCCACGTCAGCTACGAGCTGACGGCCGAGGAGGAGTACCGCGGGGTGCGGCGGGCGTACCGGCGCCGCTTCGCGGTGGTCCGGGCCTGCTGCGCGGTGCTCGTGGCCTGCGGCATCGTCCTGTTGGTGACAGGTGGCCAGCCGGCGCTCGGCGTGGTGCTGGTGGTGGTCGCGCCGCTGCTCGCCTTCTGGCAGTCGTTCGTCACCAGGCTCGGCGTCGCCCGCCACCGGGCGGAGTACCCCGGCCCGCTGACCATCACCTTCAAGGACAGCGGCTGCGCCTTCACGACGGGGAACTTCCGGCAGCCGTTCTCCTGGTCGCGCTTCACCCGGATCACGGACGACCGGGACCACCTGTACCTCTACGCCCGCGGTGAACTCCCGGTGGCCGTACCGAAGAGCGAGTTCCACCCCTACGAACTCGGCGAACTGCTGAGGGTGTTGCGGTCCAGGCCCAACTACCGCCCGCCGCGGCGCTCTTCCTGACCCTGGCCGCACGGCGGTCGAGCGCCCCAGCGCTCGGCGTGGTCGGCCTCGCACCGGCGGCGAACCACCGACCCGCTGGCATGTCCGCGGCCGAAAGTTCGCAGGTCAAAGGTCTGTTCACGGAGCCCGGGCCGGTCTAGCATTCCGGGTCACAGCAGCCCCACCACCCCCTTGCGGAGCTGCTGGGCAGACCGGCCCACGCCCCCACGTCGGCCGGTGCCTCCCACGGCCGGGACCGCGGGCCTCCCCGTCCCCGCGGTCCCGGCCGGCCCGCACGCTGTCGGTGCCCGCCGCTACAGTCGGCCACCGACGACCGGACGGACGAGCAGGCGCGGAGCGGCGGAAATGAAGGGTTTCACGGGGGACTTCGAGCACCACGCCGGGCACCGTCGAGCCCACCGGGCCGCCCTCGACCACCTCCTCGCCCTGGTCGCCGCCTCCCCCCTGGGGGAAACCCTGGTGCTGCGCGGAAGCATGGTGATGCCGGCCTGGGTGGGGGACGACGCACGGGAGCCCGCCGACCTCGACTGGATCGTCCCGCCGCCGCCGCTGATCCCCGTCGATCCCGGGCACCCGTACCCGTACGTAGCGGAACCGGCAACCGTCCAGCAGTGGCCGGAAGCCGCCGACGGTGCCGCCCGGTACGAGATCTGGGCCTTCGAGGAGTTCGACACACCCGGCCTGCGACCCGTGGTCGCACCCGAAGGACTGCACTGGATCGACGCGGCGGAGCCGGAGGCCGACCCACCCCACCGGGCCCTGCTCGACCTGGTACGCGAGCAGCCGACGGCCGCCCCGGGGCTGACCCTCGACCCGGCCGCCGCCCGGCTCGACGGCGACTGGACCTACTCGGAGTACGACACCCCGGGCATCCGCCTGGTCATCCCCTGGCGGGCCGACGGCCTCCCGCCCGGCGAGGTGCGACTGGACTTCGCCCGCGACGAGCAGTTGCCCGAGGCCCCCGTGTGGACGGCCGTCCCCCGGGGCGACGGCGCTGCGCCGACGCCCGTGCGGACCGCGAGCCGCGAGCTGTCGCTCGCCTGGAAGTTGTTGTGGCTGCACGCCGACTCCGCTGCGGAGGGCCGCGCCAAGCCCAAGGACCTCTACGACGCCGTCCTGCTCGCGGAGGCCGCCGGCTCCGGCCCCTCCCCCCAGCTGCTGCACCGGGTGTTCCGCCACGGACCCGGCACCTCGGCGAGCGCGACCACCCCGCACCTGGACACCCTCTCCCTCCCACCCGGGGCCTGGGACGACTTCCGGGCACAGCACCCCTGGGTCCGGGGCGCGGCCCAGGACTGGCTGACCCGCCTGCGCCGAGCCCTGACCGGGCCTTGACCGGGCACCGACCGCCCGGAGGGGCCGTAGCGTGCCGTCGCCCGGCCTGCCTCCCGGGCACGGGTGACCGGGGCGGCTTGACCAGGAACTGATGAGGCGCCATATTACTTTCATGACGCAGCACCCCGAGACCGGTCCCGCCGCCCCCAGCATCGAGCAGGCCCGTCGGCAGATCGCCCGCTACGGCCTGTCGGCCGATCCGCAGGCGATCCTGGTCGCGGCCCGGCTGATGGCGGCGGGGGCACGGATCGGGCAGGCCGGGGAGGTCCACTTCGGGCGGTTCGGCCTCTCGACCGGCCGGTACCGGCTGCTGGCGGACCTGGAGGACCACGGCGGCGAGAAGTCGCCGTCCCAGCTCGCGGCGACCCTCGGGGTCTCCCGGGCGACCGTGACCGGCCTGGTCGACGGGCTGGAGCGGGAGGGGCTGGTGGTCCGCCGGCCGTCGACCGAGGACGGCCGCGGCAACGTGGTGATCCTGACCGCGCGCGGCGCCGACCGGCTGCGCGAACTCGCTCCCGAGCACTTCGCCCGGATGCAGTCGCTGGTCGGCGGCCTCAGCGTCGAGGAGCGCGCGACCTTCCTGGACCTGCTGGCCCGGGTCGTCTCGGGCATCGACGCCCTCACCGAGGACTGACGCCCCGCACCACCCGAGCCCGAGGCGGGCCGCCGAGCGGCCCGCCTTCTCTTCACCGTAATAGTTAGGCACCTAAGTACAAATACTTAGGCACCTCACCACATTCATCGAGGAGCAACCGTGAGCAAGAAGGCCCCCGGGGCACCCCCGCCCTTCGTCCTGTGGCGGGAGGTGCTGACCTCCTACGCGATGCCCGCCGTCAGCGCCGCGATCGGTGGGGCCGTCACCCGGCAGCCCCAGCTGGTCGTCGCCGCCTTCACCACCATCGGCGGCACCTCCGCCCTGGTGGCCGCCGCGCTCGGCGCCGCGCTCCGCCGCCGTCCGGCCCGGCCCGCGCCACCCCGGACACCCCGGGCACTCGCGGCCGCCGCCTCCGGGCTGTTCGCCGCCGCACTCGGCCTCGCCGCCGGCCTGGCCGCCGCGCGCTGGCTCCCACACCTGCCGCACCTCCCGCACCTGCCGGCGCTCGCCGACAGCCCCTGGCCGCGGCGGCTTCCGGTCGACCTGCCGGTCTCCTCGGCGATCGCCGGGACCATCACCACCTGGCGCTGGCGCGGCAGCCGGCCCACCCGGGAACCGCAGCACCGACTCTCCGGCAACACGACCACCCCCCGACCCGAAAGGCAGACATCATGATCGTCATCATGGGCGCCGGAGGCGCCACCGGCGGTGCCACCCTGCGCAGCCTGGCCGCCCTGGGCGCACCGACCCGCGCCCTCAGCCGCGACCCCGCCCGGCTGGCCGCCACGCTGGACGACCACACCCTCGCCCGGACCACCACCCTCCCGGCCGACGCCGCCGACCCGGCCTCGCTGCGCCGGGCGTTCCAGGGCGCGCACCAGCTGTTCCTCACCATGGCCAACGGCCCGCGCCAGGTGCAGTACGAACTGGCCGCGATCGAGGCGGCCGTCGACTGCGGCGTGGAGCACATCGTCAAGGTGTCCGCCCCCGCCGCCGAACCGGACTCCCCGGTCGCCGTCTCCCGGGGCCACCACCTGGTCGAGGAGCACCTGCGGTCGCTGCGCGTCACCACGACCGTCCTGCGGCCGTACGCCTTCCTGCAGAAGCTGCTGCTGCTGGCACCCGGCGTGGCGGCCGGCGGGGTGCTGCACGGCGCGATGGGGCAGGCCCGGTGCAACTACGTGGACGTCCGGGACATCGGCGACGCCGCGGCGGAGGTCCTGACCCGCCCGGAGCTGGCCGGCGGCAGCTACCCGCTCACCGGCGGGCGCGCCTACAGCTACCCGGAACTCGCCGCACTGCTGGGCGAGCTGCTGGGCCGGCCGGTCCGCTACCTCGACCTGGCGCCCGGCGAGCTGCACGCCCACCTGGTCGGCCGGGCCGGGATGCCGGACTGGCTGGCCGCCCACGTGGTGGAGATCCAGCAGCTCGCGGTGGTCCGCAAGGAGGTGCCGGACGACACCTTCATCCGCCTGACCGGACGCTCCCCGCGCAGCCTGGCGGCCTTCCTCAGCGAGCACCTGCACCTCTTCCGCTGACCGTCCGACCCCCTGGCGGGCCGGATCCGGCCCGCCGGGCCCGGCCCGCCACCCGAACGGAGCAGCATTTCCTGTGGCATGGGTCACGATCGGAAAATCGACCTGACGATCCGTCAATTCGACTGACGAATCGTCACATCGACACGAACGGGCATCAGTTGTCAGCTGATGGAACGTCAGATTCGGCCGTTCAAGGCGAAGTTGACCCTTCTGCTGCCCACTGCCGGTTCGCCGCCCCGGGGCTACCATCGGTCGGGTTGTCCGTTCCGGCCCCGGAGCGGGGTCACCCGTCGAACAGGTGATCCCGCCGCCCCAGGGGCCGGACATCGGTAGGAACGGGGCGAGGACAGAGGAGCGCACGGGCTGCCATGACCGCTGAACCGAGCCACCCGAAGCAGAACGCCACGCCGCCGCGGCCCGCGCCGCAGCCCGCGCCAGGGCCCAGGACGGGGCCGGGGACGGAGCCGGGGACGGACTCCGCCCCGACCCCCGCCGCGCCGCCCAGGGCCCTGTTCCCCGGCCGCCCGGCCGCCGCCCCGCGCACCCTGGTCGACGTCCTGGACGCCACCGTGCGCGCCCACCCCGACGAGCCGGCCCTCGACGACGGGCGCACCGTGCTCAGCTACCGGGCCCTGGCCGCCGAGGTGGAGCAGCTGCGCCGCCGCCTGGCCGCCGCCGGGATCGGCCCGGGCGACCGGGTCGGCGTCCGGGTGCCCTCCGGCACCAACGACCTGTACGTCTCGATCCTCGCCGTGCTCGCGGCCGGCGCCGCCTACGTCCCGGTGGACGCCGAGGACCCGGACGAGCGCGCCCAGCTGGTCTTCGGCGAGGCCGCCGTCGCCGCCGTGCTCGGCGCCGAGCGCGCCCTGACCGGCACCGCCGAGCGCGCCCTGAGCAGCAGCGCGGAGCGCCCGCCCGCCCCGGGGCGCCGCCCCTCCCCCGCCGACGACGCCTGGATCATCTTCACCTCCGGCTCGACCGGCAGGCCCAAGGGCGTCGCGGTCACCCACCGCAACGCCGCCGCCTTCGTCGACGCCGAGGCCGCGCTCTTCCTCCAGGAGGAGCCGATCGGCCCCGGCGACCGGGTGATGGCCGGCCTGTCGGTCGCCTTCGACGCCTCCTGCGAGGAGATGTGGCTGGCCTGGCGGCACGGCGCCTGCCTGGTGCCCGTCCCGCGCTCCCAGGTGCGCAGCGGCGCCGACCTGGGCCCGTGGCTGGCCGAGCAGGAGATCACCGTGGTCTCCACCGTCCCGACCCTGGCGGCGCTGTGGCCCGCGGAGGCGCTCAACGAGGTCCGGCTGCTGATCTTCGGCGGCGAGGCCTGCCCGCCCGAGCTGGTGCAGCGCCTGGTCACCGAGGGCCGCGAGGTGTGGAACACCTACGGCCCGACCGAGGCCACCGTGGTCGCCTGCGCCGCCCTGCTGACCGGTGACGGCCCGGTCCGGATCGGCCTGCCGCTGGACGGCTGGGACCTCGCCGTGGTCGACGAGGCCGGGGAGCCGGTCGCGCCCGGCGGCACCGGGCAGCTGGTGATCGGCGGGGTCGGCCTGGCCCGCTACCTCGACCCGGAGAAGGACGCCGAGAAGTACGCCCCGCTGCCCTCGCTGGGCTGGGAACGCGCCTACCGCAGCGGCGACCTGGTCCAGGCCGACCCGGCCGGCCTGCTGTTCCTCGGCCGCACCGACGAGCAGATCAAGCTCGGCGGGCGCCGGATCGAGCTCGGCGAGGTGGACGCCGCGCTGCAGGCACTGCCCGGCGTGGCCGGCGCGGCCGCGGCCGTACGGACCGCGCGCGGCGGCAACCAGCTGCTGGTCGGCTACCTGGTGGTCCAGGACGGCTTCGACCGCGAGCAGGCCGTGGAGCGGCTGCGCGCCGAACTGCCCGCCGCCCTGGTGCCGCTGCTCGCCCCGGTGGAGACCCTGCCCACCCGCACCTCCGGCAAGGTCGACCGCAACGCCCTGCCCTGGCCGCTGCCCGAGCTGGAGGCCGCCGGGCCGGGCGAGCGGCTGTACGGCACCGAGGCCTGGCTGGCCGAGCAGTGGTCGGAGATCCTCGGCGTGCAGGTGGCCGGGGCCCGGGACGACTTCTTCGCCATCGGCGGCGGCAGCCTGGCCGCCGCCCGGCTGACCACCCTGCTGCGCACCCGCTACCCGAACGCCGCGGTGCTGGACATCTACCAGCACCCGACGCTGCGCAAGCTCGCCCGCCACCTGGAGCGCACGGCCACCGCCGACGGCGAGACCCGTACCGTCACCCTGGTGCCGACCAGGGCCAAGCTGCTCCAGCTGCTCCTGCTGGTCCCGCTGTTCACCGTGGTCGGCCTGCGCTGGACGGTCGCCCTGCTGGCCGCCGGGAACCTGCTCGCGCACGTCGGCGACTACCCGTGGGCGCCCACCGCCTCCTGGTGGGCGGTCGGTGCGGGCGCGCTGCTGCTGTACAGCTCGCCGGGCCGGCTGGCGATCGGGGCCGGCGGAGCCCGGCTGCTGCTGCGCGGGCTGCGTCCCGGCAGCTACCCGCGCGGCGGCGCCGTGCACCTGCGGCTGTGGGCGGCCGAGCGGCTCGTCGAGCTGAGCGGCGCGAGCGCGCTGTCCGGCGCCTGGCTGGTCCCCTACGCCCGGGTGCTGGGTGCCAAGGTCGCGAAGGAGGTGGACCTCCACTCGCTGCCGCCGGTGACCGGGATGCTCAAGCTGGGCCGGGGCTGCGCCGTCGAGGCCGAGGTCGACCTGTCCGGTCACTGGCTGGACGGCGACCGGCTGGAGGTCGGCCAGATCAAGGTCGGCGCCGACGCGGTGGTCGGCACCCGTTCGACGCTGCTGCCCGGTGCCCGGGTCGGCAAGCGCGCCCAGGTGCTGCCCGGTTCCAGCGTCACCGGCCAGGTGCCGACCGGCCAGCGCTGGGGCGGCGCGCCCGCCGTCAAGCTGGGCCGGGCCGAGTGGTCCTGGCCGGCGGGGACTCCCGTGCGCCGGCCCGTCTGGGCCGCGCTGTACGGCGCCGGCGACGCCCTGCTCGGCCTTCTGCCGGTCCTGCCCGCCGCGGCCGCCCTCGCCGTGCTCTCCCGGTTCGTCGAGCAGGGCGCGGGCCTCGGCCCGGCGCTCGGCGGCGCCCTGCTCGGCCTGCTGCCCGCCACCCTGGCGTACGGCGCGCTGTACGCGGCGCAGCTGGTGGTGCTGGTCCGGGTGCTGAGCACCGGCCTGGTGCCCGGGGTGCACCCGCTGCACGGCCGGGTCAGCTGGCAGGCGTGGACGGTCAGCCAGCTGATGGACCGGGCCCGCGAGGTGCTCTTCCCGCTGTACGCCGGACTGGTCACCCCGCTGTGGCTGCGGGCGCTGGGGATGCGGGTCGGCCGGGGTGCCGAGGTGTCCACGGTGCTGGCGCTGCCCAGCCTGACCACGGTCGGGGACGGCGCGTTCCTGGCCGACGACACCCTGATCGCCCCGTACGAGCTGGGCGGCGGCTGGATGCGCCTGGGCGAGGCGAAGGTCGGCGACCGGGCCTTCCTCGGCAACTCGGGGATGACCGCGCCGGGCCGCTCGGTGCCCAAGCGGGGCCTGGTGGGCGTGCTGTCGGCGACGCCGGCGAAGGCGAAGAAGGGCAGCTCCTACCTGGGCATGCCGCCGGTGCGGCTGCCGCGCGCGGCCGACCGGGCGGACCAGAGCCTGACCTACGAGCCGCCGGCCCGGCTGCGCTGGGCGCGCGGGCTGGTCGAGCTGGCCCGGCTGCTGCCGGTGCTCGCCTCGGGGGCGCTGGGCCTGCTGACCGTGGCGGCGCTGTCCTGGCTGGCGGACGGCTCCCCGCTGACGGCGGCGCTGCTGTCCGGCCTGCTGCTGCTGGCGGCGGGCGGGGTGGCCTGCCTGGTGGCGGTGGCCGCGAAGTGGCTGCTGGTCGGCCGGTTCCGGGCGGTGGAGCACCCGCTGTGGAGCGGCTTCGTGTGGCGCAACGAGCTCGCCGACACCTTCGTCGAGGTGCTGGCGGTGCCCTGGCTGGTCGGCGCGGTGCCGGGCACCCCGGTGCTGAACCTGTGGCTGCGCGCGCTCGGCGCCAAGGTCGGGCACGGCGTGTGGTGCGAGAGCTACTGGCTGCCGGAGGCGGACCTGGTCACCCTCGGCGACGGGGTCAGCGTGAACCGGGGCTGCGTGGTGCAGACCCACCTCTTCCACGACCGGATCATGCGGATGGATACTGTGGTCCTCCGCGAGGGCGCCACCCTGGGCCCGGGCGGGATCGTGCTGCCCGGCAGCACGGTGGGCGAGCGCAGCACGCTGGGCCCGGCCTCGCTGGTGATGCGGGCCGAGTCCGTCCCCGCGGACACGCGGTGGCTGGGCAACCCCATCGAGGCGTGGCAGACCACGTCGTGACCACCCCTCCCCCTGGTACGACCGCTGGTACCACCGCCGGTACGACCGCTGGTACGACCACCCCCACCCGTCCCGGCCCGCAGGAAGCGCCCGCCCCCGTGAAGCCCAAGCACGCCCCGCCGGCCGCCGCCGGTCCGGACCCGTACTTCCCCGCCAGCGGCGACCACCGCTACCGGGTGCACCGCTACGAACTCGCGCTGGACTACCGGCCCGGGCCCAACCGGCTGGCCGCCTCGGCCCGGCTGAGCGCGGTCGCGGACGCGGCCCTGGCCGAGTTCGCGCTCGACCTGGCCGAGTTCCGGATCGGCCGGGTGCTGGTGGACGGCAAGGCCGCCCGCTACACCCACCGCGGCGGCAAGCTGCGGATCCGCCCGGCGAAGGCGCTCACGGCGGGTGCGGCGTTCACCGTCGAGGTGCACTACACCGGCAACCCCCGCCCGGTGCGCAGCCCGTGGGGCGGCCTGGGCTGGGAGGAGCTGACCGAGGGTGCGCTGGTGGCCAGCCAGCCGGTCGGCGCGCCGTCCTGGTTCCCGTGCAACGACCGGCCCGCGGACAAGGCGACGTACCAGGTGGCGGTCACCACGCCGTCCCCGTTCACGGTGCTGAGCGGCGGACGGCTGCTCACCCGGACCACCCGGGCGTCCAGCACCACCTGGGTGTACGAGCAGAGCGCGCCGACCTCGCCGTACCTGGTGACGGTCTCGATCGGCCACTACCGGGCGGTGCCGCTGGCCGCCCGGCCGTCGGTGCCGCAGACCGGGTACGTGCCGGAACGGCTGGTCGGGGACTTCACCCGGGACTTCGCCCGGCAGCCCGCGATGATGGCCCACTTCGCCGAGGTCTTCGGGCCGTACCCGTTCGGCGAGTACGCGGTGGTGGTCGCGGACGAGGAACTGGACGTCCCGGTGGAGGCGCAGGGCGTGGCCACCTTCGGCACCAACCACCTCGGCGGCGGCTGGGAGCGGGAGCGCCTGATCGCCCACGAGCTGGCCCACCAGTGGTTCGGCAACAGCGTCACGATCGCCGACTGGCGGTACATCTGGCTGAACGAGGGCTTCGCCAAGTACGCGGAGTGGCTCTGGTCCGAGCACGCCGGGGGCCCGGCCGCGGCCGTGCACGCCGCCGCCGCGCACCGGCTGCTGGCCGGGCTGCCGCAGGACCTCCGGCTCGGCGACCCGGGCCGCCGGCTGATGTTCGACGACCGGCTGTACCAGCGCGGCGGCCTGGTGGTGCACGCGCTGCGGCGGGCGCTCGGCGAGGACGCGTTCTTCGCGATGCTGCGGGACTGGGCCGGCGTCAACCGGCACGGCGTGGTCACCACCGGCGACCTCCTCGCGCACGCCTCCCGGTACACCACGGCCCCGCTCGGCCCGCTGTTCGAGGCGTGGCTGGAGCGGCCGGAGCTGCCGCCGCTGCCGGGCTGAGCGGGTAGTCGGCCTGGCCGAGCGGGTAGGCCGGGCCGAGCAGGTAGGCCTGGCTGAGCGGGTAGGGCCGGACCGAGCGGATATTCAACAGGGTTCCCGGGCCGGCTGGGCTACTGTCCGGGCATGCCGAACAGTGATCATCTCCCCGACCTGCCCGACCCGCTGCTGCCCACCACCGCCCGCGCCCTGCTGCACCGCACCGCCGTCGCCCAGGCCGAGGGCCGCACGCCCTCGATGGTGGCGGGCGTGGTGCGGGACGGCCGACTGGTGTGGACCGGTGCCCGCAGCATGATCGAGGGGCACGCCCCGGACCTGGACGTCCAGTACCGGATCGGCTCGCTCACCAAGACCTTCGCCGCGGTACTGGTGCTGCGGCTGCGCGACGAGGGCCTACTCGACCTCGCCGACCCGCTCGGCCGCCACCTGCCCGGCACCCCGGCCGACGACCTCACCGTCGCCCAGTTGCTCGCCCACTCCGGCGGGCTCGCCGCCGAGACGCCCGGGCCGTGGTGGGAGCGGACCGACGGCGGCCTGCGGCCCGAACTCGGCGGCCTGCTGGAGGAGTCCGGCCCGCTCAAGCACCCGGCCGGGCGCCGCCACCACTACTCCAACCCCGGCTACGCGCTGCTCGGCGCCCTGGTCGAGCGGCTGCGCGGCGAGCCCTGGGGCGAGGTGCTGCGCCGCGAGGTGCTGAACCCGCTCGGCATGGACCGCACCACCCTGCTGCCCGAGCACCCGCACGCCGGGGGCTTCGCCGTCCACCCGTGGGCCGACGTCATGCTCCCCGAACCCCTCACCGACACCGGGCTGATGGCGCCCGCCGGTCAACTCTGGTCCACCGGTGCCGACCTGGCCCGCTGGGCCGCCTTCCTCGCGGCCGGCGACGACGAGGTGCTCAAGGCCGACACCCTCGCCGAGATGCGCCGCCCCGAGGTCGGCCCGGAGGACGCCGAGTGGACCTCCGCCTACGGCCTCGGCGTGCAACTGTCCCGCCACGAGGGCCGGGTGCTGTACGGGCACACCGGCTCGATGCCCGGCTTCACGGCCTGCCTGTGGATCAGCCCCGAGGACGGCCTGGCCGCCTTCGCGCTGTCCAACGCCACCGGTGCCGGCACCGGCCGGCTGACCGCCGAGCTGATCGGCATCACGGCCGCCCACGAACCCCGGCTGCCCGAGGCCTGGCGTCCGCTGCGCGAGGTCGACGAGGAGCTGCTGGCCCTCACCGGGCCCTGGTACTGGGGCGCCGCGCCCAACGCCCTGCGGCTGCGCGCCGGGGGCGTCCTGGAACTGACCCCGCTGACCGGCGCGGGCCGGGGCTCCCGCTTCCGGCCGCAGCCGGACGGCACCTGGCTGGGCCTCGACCGCTACTACGCGGGCGAGACCCTGCGGGTGGTCCGGCACCCCGACGGCACGGTCAGCCACCTGGACGTCGGCTCCTTCGTCTACACCCGCGAACCGTACGGGCCGGCCGACGCCGTCCCGGGCGGCGTCGACCCGGCGGGCTGGCGGGCCTTCTGACCCTCGGGGCGGCCCTGGGGCCGACCCCCGGCGCACCGGCTGGGAGCGCCGCCTGGGGGCGCGTACGCATCAGGTGCGCGCCCCCGTTGTCCACCCCGGACGAACGACCGCCCGGTGCCGGGCAGATGACCGACAGGCCAAGGCCCGCCCTGGGTGGTCCCATTCAACAGGTGCACATCTGCGCTCCTCCGGCCCGCAACGTGAATGCCAACCGGCTTGGAGACACATACGGGGACCGGTCCGCGCCCGATGCACGACCCCAGCGGGCCGGGACGGTGCCCTGGCGATCCACGGCACCGCCGATCGTGCTGCCCTGGAGGGTCCGCCATGACCACCGTCCCCACGTACGCTCCGTCCGCAGTCGCCCCCACCCACGACACCACGGCGGTCCCCGCGCCCCGCACCCGGCCGGCCCCGGCGCCGACCGCCTACACCGTCTCCCTCGCCCGCGACGAGGACGACGTGCGCGCCGCCCAGCGGCTGCGCCACCAGGTCTTCGCCGCCGAGCTCGGCGCCGTCCTGCACAGCCCCGTCGCCGGACTCGACGTCGACCCCTTCGACGAGTACTGCGACCACCTGCTGGTCCGCGAGGGCGAGGACGGGCCCGTCGTCGGCACCTACCGGCTGCTCCGCCCCGAAGCCGCCCGCCGGGCCGGACGGCTGTACTCCGACGGCGAGTTCGACCTCTCCGCGCTGGCCCCCGTCCGGCCCGGCCTGGTCGAGCTCGGCCGCTCCTGCATCAGCCCCGAGCACCGGGGCAACGGCGCCGTCATCAACCTGATGTGGGGCGGCATCGCCCGCTACCTCGCCGACACCGGCAACACCTGGGTCGGCGGCTGCTGCTCCATCGACCTGGCGGACGGCGGCGCCACCGCGGCCCGGGTCTGGGACACCGTCAGCGCCAAGTACCTGGCCCCGGCGGAGTACCGGGTCACCCCGCACCGCCGCTGGGACGCCACCGGCGTGCCGCGCGCCGAGCGCGGCGCCCTGCCCGCCCTGCTCCGCGGCTACCTGCGGCTCGGCGCCTGGGTCTGCGGCGAGCCCGCCCACGACCCGGACTTCGACTGCGCCGACCTGTACGTCCTGCTGTCGCTGGAGCGCACCGACCCGCGCTACCTGCGGCACTTCCTGTCCGGAACGACCGCCCCGGGCAGGTCGTCATGAGCGTCTGGCTGCCGACCGCGCCCTGCCGGCCGGAGACCTGCCTGGGCGAGCGCGCACCGGAGGTCTCGCACCCCCGGCGCGTGCTGCGGCTGACCGCATGTCTGGTGGCGGTGGCGGTCGGCGTGCTGCTCACCCTGCCGGTGCGGCTGCTGCCGTACGGCGCCCGGGACCGGCTGATCCGGCTCTGGGCGCGGGTGGTGCTGCGCTCCCTCGGGGTGACCGTGCACCTCGGCACGGCCCGGGCGCCCGGGGCAGCCGGGCGGAGCGGGACGGACGGGCGGACCGGAGCGGGCGGCTTCCTCCGGAGCGGCTCCGCCCGGAGCCGGGACGGCCGGGCGGTCGGCGCCGACGGGGCGCTGGTGGTCGCCAACCACGTCTCCTGGCTGGACATCCCGCTGCTCGCGGCCGGTCGACCGGGGCGGTCGCTGGCCAAGACCGAGGTCCGGCGGTGGCCGGTGCTCGGGCCCCTGGTCGCCTGGGGCGGCACCGTGTTCCTGGACCGCGACCGGCTGCGCACGCTCCCGGACACCGTGGCGGCGGTGACCGAGGTGCTGCGCTCCGGACACCCGGTGATCGTCTTCCCGGAGGGGTCGACCTGGTGCGGGCGGGAGAGCGGGCGCTTCCGGCCCGCACTGTTCCAGGCCGCGGTGGAGGCCGGCGCCTTCGTCCAGCCGGTGACGATCCGCTACCGGCTCGCGGACGGGCGGCCGACCAGCGCGCCCGCCTTCATCGGCGACGACGGGCTGCTCACCTCACTCGCCCGGGTGGTCGCGGTGCGCGGGCTGGTCGCCGAGGTCACCTTCCTGCCGCCGATCCCGCCGCCCGGACCGCAGCCCACCCGGGCGGGGGCCCGGCGGGAGCTGGCCCGGGCGGCCCAGGCCGCGGTGGAGGGGATCCGCTGAACCGGTGGGGCCCGGGCGCGTCAGAACTGTCCGGCAGCACCCGACCGAGGCACCGCTCGACCAGGGCGCTGCTCGGCCGGGGCCCGGCCGACCGGGGCTACCGGTTCGCCCCGGCCAGCTCCTCAGCCTGCGCTGCGCCGGGGTCGGCCTGGGCGATCGGGCGGGCCCGCCCCAGCAGCACCGCGACCAGCACGGCGGTGACGGCCAGTGCGGCCGATCCGCAGCGCAGTGCGAGGTGGATGCCGTCGACGAAGGCGCCGTCCACCGCCTGCTGGACCGGCGCGGGCAGCGCTCCGGCCGGGCCGCCACCGCCGTGCGCGGCACCGGTGGGCGCGTCCGCGATCGGCCCCACCGCCCCCGGCGGGACACCGAGCTGGTGCAGGGCCGAGGTCAGCTCGTCCGTCATCCGGTTGGTCAGGACGGCGCCGAGCACCGCGATCCCGAGCACTCCGCCGAGTTCACGCAGGGTGTTGACGGTCGCCGAGGCCATCCCGGTCCGGGCCGGAGCGACCCGCCGGAGCACCGCGATCGAGATCGGGGTGAAGGTCAGGCCCATCCCGAAGCCCAGCGTGAACAGCGTCCAGAGGTACTCGACGTAGTGGGCGTGGTCGCCGTACAGCGACAGCCCGCCGAGGCCGACCGCGCAGAGCGCGAGCCCGAGCACCATCGGCAGCCGGGGGCCGTACCGGGCCGCCAGCCGGCCGGACAGCGGGCCCGCCACCACCAGCATGGCGGTCATCGGCAGCCCGCCGTAGGCCGCGCCGGAGGGGGACCAGCCGAGCACGCCCTGCATCATCAGCGGCAGGAAGAACAGCGCCCCGAACATCCCGAAGCTGACCATGAAGCCGCTCAGCAGCGCTCCGTTCAGCGCACTGTCCCGGAACAGCCGAAGCTCCAGCATCGGCTCGGCCAGGCGCAGTTCGAGCAGCAGGAAGGCGACCAGCAGGGCGAGCGCGGCGGCACCGCAGCCGACCACGAGAGAGTCGCTCCAACCCCGTGACGGTCCCTCGATCAGGGCGTACACCAGCAGCCCGAGGCCCGCCGCGGAGAGCGCGAAGCCCCCGAAGTCGATCCGCCGGGCCCGTGGCGGGATGCCCGGGAGGACCTTGGCGGCGAGCACCACGCCGACCACGCCGATCGGCACGTTGATCCAGAACACGCTGGCCCAGCCGAGGTGTTCGACCATGGGGCCGCCGATCACCGGGCCGATCGACAGGCCCAGTGCGGACACCCCCGACCAGAGGCCGATGGCCCTGGTGCGCTCGCGCTCGTCGGTGAACACGTGGCCCAGCAGGGTGAGGCTGCCCGGGGTGAGCAGCGCGGCGCCCACGCCCTGGACCATCCGGCCGCCGACCAGCACCTCGATCGTCCCGGCGAGCGCGGCCAGCGCGGAGCCCGCCGTGAACAGGCCCAGCCCCAGCACGAACATCCGGGTGCGGCCGTAGCGGTCGCCCACGGCGCCGCCGGTCAGCACGAGGGCGGCGTAGACCAGGCTGTAGCCCTCGGCGACCCACTGGAGGCCGCTGATCCCGGCGTCCAGGTCCTGCCCGATGCGGGGCAGGGCGACGTTGACGACGACGTTGTCCAGCATGGCCATGAACATGGCCACGCAGAGCGTCAGTAGCGCGAGCCGCTTGCGGCGGGCGCTCGTTCCTTCCATGGGTTCCCTCCCACACCTGAGCCCCTAACACCGTTAGGGGCGAGTCCGGTGCCCACAGAGTGCCCCTAACGGTGTTAGATTGCAAACGGGATTCCGCAGCCGCACCCGGAGGTGTCCGCACAGCCGTGCCGGAGAACGACAGCGCCACACCGGCGCACCACGCCACGCCCCCCGCCCTGACCAGGGAAGCCCTCGCCCAGGCGGCGCTCCGCGTGCTGGAACGGGACGGCCTGGCCGGACTGTCCATGCGCAAGGTCGCCGCCGAGGTCGGCGTCAAGGCCGCCTCGCTGTACTGGCACGTCCGCAACAAGGACGAGCTGCTCGACCTGCTCAACGACGCGATCATCGCCTCGGCCGAGCCTCCGCCCCGCGAAGGCGGCTGGCGGGTCCAGATGCGCGGATACTGCTGGAACTACCGTCGGCTGCTGCACGAGAACCGCGACGCCGCCAAGGTCATGGCCGGACGCCTCGCACCGGGACCGCACATGCTCGGCCTGCTGGACGACCAGCTGGACCGCCTGCGCGAGGCCGGGTTCTACGACACCCACGCCGCCCTGACCACCTACCTGCTGAGCTCCTTCGTCCAGGGCTTCGTCCTCCAGGAGCAGTCGCCGCTGTCGGCCGCCGAGGCCCAGGGCGCCAGCCGGCTGGACGTCGTCACCGAGGTCCGGGAACGCTTCCGCGCACTGCCCGTCGAGGACTTCCCCAACCTGGTCGCACTCGCCACCGACCTCACCGAGCCGAACCTCGACGTCCGGTTCGAGTTCTGCGTCGAGCGCATCCTCGACGGACTGGCCGCCCTGCTGCCGCCGGACCACCGCTGACCTGCGGCGCCGCCACGAGGATCCGCTACGCTACCCACCAGGTAAAGGGTGGGCAAAGGAGCGGGCGGGGCATGACCGGGGAGCAGGCAGCACAGGAGCCGGGGGCGGAGCCGGGCGGGCACCAGCCCGGGGACCCGACCCCCGTCCCCGGCGGTCAGGTCGGGCTGGCCACCGGCCTCGCGACCGGCCTGGCCCGCGACTCGGCCGGCTGCCTCGGCGAGTTCGTCCTCGAAACCGTCGGCGGCGTGCTGCTCCTCGCACTCACCACGGGTTCCCTGGCGGGCGCGTTCTTCCTCGCCCAGACGCTCCACCGGACCAGCCCGGCCGCCGCCTACGCGCTCGCCGCGGCGGGCCTGTGCGGTCTCGTCCACGGCATCCGCCACCGGCGCCGGCCGAAGGAACAGCGCACCCGGCTCGGCCGGATCACCACCGGGATCGCGGGCGCGCTCGGCCTCTGGCTGATCCTCTGCGTCGGCTACGCCTCCTTCGACACCGCCTTCGGACTGAACATCGGACTCTGAACGCCGGACGCTGGATTCCGGACGCTGAACACCGGACGCCGGACACCGGGCCCCGAGTACCGGGTTCCGAATCCCGGGCTCCGAATTTCGGACTCCGCCCCGCCCGACAGCGGGTAGGCTCGCCCGGCGCCCCGTCCGAACGTCCACGGAGGAGTCCCCGGTGTCCGAGCCGTACCAGCACGACGAACCCCACGCACAGGGCCTGTTGGACGTCGGCGACGGGCAGCGGATCCACTGGAACACCTCCGGCGCCCCGGGCGGGAAGCCCGCCGTGGTGGTGCACGGTGGGCCAGGGTCGGGCCACAGCCCGGGCAGCCGACGGTACTTCGACCCGCAGCGCTACCGCGTCGTCCAGTACGACCAGCGCGGCTGCGGACGCAGCCTGCCGCACGCCGCCGACCCGTCGACCGGGCTGGAGCACAACACCACCGCCCACCTGGTCGCCGACCTGGAGCAGCTGCGCGAGCACCTGGGCATCGACAAGTGGCTCCTGTACGGCGGCTCCTGGGGCTCCACCCTGATCCTGGCGTACGCGCAGGCCCACCCGGAGCGGGTCTCCGCGATCGTGCTCTGCGGGGTGACCACGACCCGCCCGGCCGAGACCGAGTGGCTGTACCAGGGCGTCGGCCGCTTCCTGCCGGGCCCGTGGGCGGAGTTCCGCGACTTCCTGCCCGCCGCCGACCAGGACGGCGACGTGTTCGACCTCCTCTCCGCCTACAGCCGACTGCTCAACAGCCCGGAGGAGGGCACCCGTCGGGCCGCCGCCCGCGCCTGGGCCGCCTGGGAGGACGCGGTGATCTCGCACGAGGTGCTCGGCAAGCCGAACGCCTACTCGGACCGCCCCTCCGACGCCCTGATGGCCTTCACCCGGATCGCGGCGCACTACTTCTCGCACCGGGCCTTCCTCCCGGACGACCAACTGCTGCGCGACGCCGGCCGGCTGGCCGGGATCCCGGGCGAACTGATCCACGGACGGCTCGACCTCGGCGGCCCTCTCGACACCGCCTGGCACCTGGCCGAGGCCTGGCCGGAGGCGAAGCTGACGGTGATCGACGAGGCCGGACACACCGGCAGTCCGAAGATGGCCGAGGCCCTCCGCGCGGCGGTCGACCGCTTCGCCTGATCCACCTCTCCAACCCTCCCCCTACGATACGAACCATGCTCGCCTACGCTCCAGCCGCGCTGTTCTTCCTCCTGTTCGGAATCGGGGTACTGCGCGACCGACGCCAGTTCAGCAACGCCGTGCTGCTCGGCATCGCCGTCTCGCTCCTCTCGCTCGCCCTGCTCGCCGAACTCCGCAAAGCACCCACACTGGTGGCGGAGCTCGCGGCCGTGGCGATCGTCCTGCTGCCCACCGTCGGAACGGTGGCCCTGGTCTGGTTCCTGCTCTCCAACGGCGTGACGATGATCCGCAAGGAGGGCACCCGTCCGGCCAACCTGCTGTCCCTGCTGGCCGGGCTCGGCATCATCGCCGTGATCGCGCTGCTGGGCGCCGCCATCGTCACCCACTCACCGCGGCTCGCGATCCTGGCGGGGACCGCCGTCCTGGTGGTCGGCTACATCTCCTTCCTCTTCGTCTGCTTCGTCGGCTACGCCTTCCTGTACGGCCGCCACCGGCCCCGCCGGGACGTCGACTTCGTGGTCGTCCTCGGCTCCGGGCTGATCGGCGGCGAACGCGTGCCGCCGCTGCTCGCCAGCCGGCTCAACCGGGGCCGCGAGGTGTACGAGGCCCAGGCAGCGCGCGGCAACCCGCCGGTGCTGATCACCTCCGGTGGCCAGGGCCCGGACGAGAAGCTGCCGGAGTCCCACGCCATGGCCGACTACCTGGTCGAACGCGGCTTCCCCGCCGAGCACATCGAGCGGGAGGACCGCTCGCGCACCACCGAGGAGAACCTGCTGTTCAGCCGGGCCATCATGGAGCAGGCCAAGCCCGACTACCGCTGCGTCGTGGTGACCAACAACTTCCACGCCTTCCGGGCCGCGTTGACCGCCCGCAGGACCGGCGTGAACGGGCACGTCTTCGGCTCGCCCACCGCCCGGTACTACTGGCCGAGCGCGACCATCCGCGAGTTCGCGGCGGTCTTCCTCTCGCACAAGCTGGTCAACTTCGGCATCTGCGGCCTCCTCGCGCTCTGCGGGGTGCTGGCAGCGCTCTGAGCGGCCCTTGCCCGGCTTCCCTACTCCCCCTCCCCGTCGTTCCGACCGACCCGCAACCCGGCGAACAGGTCGGTCTCGACCGCACCCGTCCCGCCCTCGGCGCCTGCCTGGCCAGCCCCGCCCACCCCGACGGCACCTTCGGGACCGGCCGCGAAGCTGCGCGCCAGGTGGTAGTCCTCGGTCGGCCAGACCTCGCGTTCGACGTCCCGCGAGTGGGCCATGAAGGCCACCCCGGGCTGGACCTGGGTGGCGTGCGCCAGCATCGCCGCGTCCCGGACGGCGAACTGCTCGGCACAGGCGATCCGGGTGGTGGTCGCGAGGGCGGGCGGGGTATCGGGCCACCCGGCGAGCAGTTCGCCCATCGCCGAGGGGATGCCACGCTCCGTCATGGCGTCGTGGATCGTCTGGAACCAGGGCCGGGAGAGCGCCAGGTGGTAGTAGAGCTTCGCCGTCTGCCAGGGTTCGCCGCCCTCCGGGTGGCGCTTCGGATCGGCGGCGGCCTCGAAGGCCTCCACGGCGGCCCGGTGGGTCATCACGTGGTCCGGGTGCGGGTACCCGCCGGTCTCGTCGTAGGTGATCAGGACGTGCGGACGGAACTCCCGGATCAGCCCGACCAGCGGCGCCGCCGCGACCTCCACCGGCTGGGCGGCGAAGCAGCCCTCCGGCAGCGGTTCGTCCGGGCCCGGCATCCCGGAGTCGACGAAGCCGAGGAACCGCTGCCGCACGCCGAGGATGTCGCGCGCGGCCGCCATCTCCTCGCGCCGGATCCGGGTGAGGTCGGCGCGGACCTCCGGGCGGTCCAGCTCCGGATTGAGCACCGACCCGCGCTCGCCTCCGGTGAAGGTGGCGACCAGGACGTCCACGCCCTCCGCGGCGTACCGGGCGAGGGTGGCCGCCCCCTTGCTGGACTCGTCGTCGGGGTGGGCGTGCACGGTGAGCAGACGCAGGCCGCCGGGGTGCTTGGTGAACACGGGTACCTCCAAGGTCGTGGTTCGGAAGGGAACTGCGGAATGATCTTCGGTCAGGCCGCCCTGCGGGCGGCGCCCGGGTAGAGCAGGGCCGGCGCGATCGAGAGCGCGGACAGGGCCAGCACCCACCAGAAGGTCGTGCCGAAGGCCGCGCCGGGAAGGCCCGGCTGCCCCGCCTGTGCGCGCTGGAGGACCAGCGTCAGCACCGCCGTACCGAGCGCTCCGCCGAGCCGGTTGAGCACGTTCACCGCGCCGGCGGCAGCGGGCACCTGGGCCTTGTCGACGCTCCCGTACACCGCCGCCATGCCGGGGATCACGGTGATGCCCATGCCCACCCCGCGCAGCGCCAGCGAGCCGACGACCAGCCAGTCCGCCAGGCCGGAGCCACGCCCCAGCTGGGTGAAGGCGAGGGTGCCGAGCAGCGAGCAGCCGATGCCGAGCAGGATCAGCGGGCGCGGCGCGACCCGGTCGGCTATTCGGCCGGAGAGCAGCGAGGTGACCGCCGTGCCGAGCGCCTGCGGCGCGAGCAGCAGCCCGGCCGCGACGGCGCCGGTGTGCTCCACCTGCTGGTAGTAGAGCGGCACCAGGAACATCGAGCTGTACAGCACGGCCCCTTGCAGGAAGCTGTTCGCCGTCGCCACCGCGAAGCCCCGCCGGGCGAACAGCCGCAGGTCGATCAGCGGGGCCCGGCCCGCACCGCGCCCGACCCGCAGCGCGTGCCACCCGTAGGCCACCAGCAGCACCGCCCCCGCCGCGGCCGCCACCCGGCCGGCCGCGCCGCCCCCGCCGATCGTGGCGAGCCCGTAGACCAGGGCGGCCAGACCGGGCGACAGCAGCGCCAGGCCCGTCACGTCCAGCCTGGGCGCCGGGAGTTCGGACCGCTCCGCGGCCGGGAGCCACCGGGCCGCCAGCAGCACTGTCACCAGCCCGACCGGCACGTTGAGCAGGAACATCCAGCGCCAGTCCAGCTGCTCCAGCACCAACCCGCCGAGGATCGGCCCCAGGACTGGGGCGAGACTGATCGGAAGCAGCAGCGTGCCCATCACCCGGCCGATCCGGGACGGCCCGGCCGCCTGCACCATGATCGCCTGCCCGAGCGGCTGGATCATCCCACCGCCGACGCCCTGCAGCACCCGGAAGGCGATCAGGCTCCCCGTCGACCAGGCGAGGCCGCACAGTGCGGACCCGAGCACGAACAGCACCACCGAGGCCAGCCAGGCCCGGCGGGCGCCGAACCGGCTGGCGGCCCAGCCCGAGAGCGGCATGGTCAGCGATATCGCCAGCAGGTAGCCCGTCGCCACCCACTGCACCGCCGCCACCGAGCTGTGCAGCTCACGGGTGACGGCATCGATGCCGACGTTCACGATCGTGGTGTCCAGCAGCGCCAGGACCGGGCCCAGCGCGAGCACCACCCCCGTCCTCATCAGGCCCGGCGGCAACGGCTCCGGCCTCGTCGACCGGGCCGCCCCCAACCCGCTCTTCCTCGCGACCGAGACGGTCATGCGCCCTCCCCAGGCTCGTTCCTCGGCAGCCGCTCCGGCCGCCCGAGGAAGAACTTAGGACGGACCCATCCATTAGGTCAAGCCTAATTACTGTGACGGACCCAGCGAACTGCGCTAGGCTCACCGCCATGACCGACACCGGGACCGCCCCGAACCTCCGCGAGCTCAACAAGCGCCGCACCCGCGAGGCGATCTCGCACGCCGCGACCAGGCTCTTCATCGAGCGCGGCTTCGACCGCACGACCATCGCCGAGGTGGCGACCGCGGCCGGGGTCGCCAAGATGACTGTCACCAACCACTTCCCGCGCAAGGAGGACCTCTTCTTCGACCTGCACGAGGAGCTCGCCGGCCGGCTCGCCCGGACCGTCGCCGAGCGCGCCCCCGGCGAGTCCGCCCTCTCCGCGCTGCGCCGCGACTGCCTGGCCGGGCTCGACCGCCACGACCCCCGACTCGGCTTCTCCGGCCCGGACTTCGCCCGGACCGTCGCTGAGAGCCCCGCCCTCGGCGCACGACTGCGCGAACTGCACGAACTGAGCGAGACCGCACTCGCCGAGGCGCTCGCCGAGGCCGTGCACGCCATACCCGTCGACTTCGAGAGCCGGGTCGCCGCCGCCCTGCTCGCCGCCGTCGACCGGGCCGTGCTCGCCGAGGTCTTCCGCCGCACACTGGCCGGCGAGGACCACGCCGCCATCGCCGCCGCCGTCCGCCCCTCGGCCGTCCGGGCCTTTGACCGACTGGAGGGCACCCTCGGCTCGTACGCCGTCCGCGAGACGCGGGAGGGCCAGGTCGGCGGGAGCGCCGCGGAGAAGCGGGGGTGAGCCGGGAGAGGACGGCCAGAGCTGCGACGGGTCATCGGCCCCGGCAGCGCTGAGCACCGGCAGCGGAGATGACGGACGCTCTTATCCTTCCCTTAGAACGTCCCCCTAGCGTCGCGTTCATGACGACGCCACACAGTGCATTCGGAGCCGTGGTCCTCACGGCCGTGACCCTGACGGCCACCCTCGGGGCGGCCGCCCCCGGCGAGGGCTCCACAACTCCCGACCCCGGCAAGGCCGCCACCACCGCCGCCAGCACCGCGCCCCACAGCCACGACCACGGCAAGGTGACGGACAACCTGTACATGTCGCTCGGCGCCTTCGAGGACGCCACGTCCGGCGCGGACCCGAAGGTCAAGGCCCTGATCGACCGTGCGGACATCGGCGGCGTCCAGGTGGTAGCCCCCTGGAAGGCCCTGGAGGGAAGGAAGGGGGAGTACAAGTGGTCACGACTGGAGAGCGCGCTGGACTACCTCCAGCAACGCCACAAGAAGTTGTTCGTCCAGATCCAGGACCGGTTCTTCGACGTGGCCGTGCAGGACGCCAACCTCCCCCAGTACGTGAAGGACGAGGGCGGCGTCACCCCGACGGTCGACGAGAACCCCGACAACCCGACCACCCACGGGGCCATGGCCGCACAGTGGAACACGGAGGTGCGAGCGGACTTCCAGGCCATGCTCAAGGCGATGGCGGAGAAGTTCGACGGCAGGCTCGCCGGGGTGAACCTTCCGGAGACCGCCGTCGAGGTGGACACCGAGAACGACCGGACCGGCTACACCTCGGCGTCCTACATCGATGCCGAGATCGACAACATGCGCTACGGCAGGAAGGTCTTCACCAGGACGCAGTTCATCCAGTACGTCAACTTCCTTCCGGACGACGACGACCACAAGCGCATGAAGGAGATGTTCGACCTCGCCAGGGAGAAGAGGATCGGCATCGGCGGCCCGGACACCCTGCCGGACCGGCCGTACCAGATGGAGAACTCCTACAAGTTCCTCCACGAATACCGGAACTCCCTCCCCCTCGTCGCGATGGCCGTCCAGGAACCCGACATCAACGCCAAGGACCCCAGGACCGGAAAGCCGTACACCCGCGAACGGTTCACGGACTTCGCACACGACTACCTCGGTGCACGCCAGATGTTCTGGACCGTCGAAGCGGACTGGCTGCAGCGGCCCCCGGCCTGACACCCGCACGAGTGCGGCCACCGGCCGGACGGCACCCGATATGCTTCGCCGACCACATTCAGCGACGTGACGATGGGGTGAATGCGATGCCTCTTGAGGGCGAGTACGAGCCGAGTCCGGCACAGTGGGTACGCGATCAGGTCGAGTTGTACGAGAGTTCGGGCGGCACACAGGGGACGACGCTCTGGGAGACGGGCCTGCCCGTCATCATCCTCACGACGCGCGGCGCGAAGAGCGGCAAGATCCGCAAGACCCCCCTGATGCGCGTGGAACACGAGGGTCGGTACGCGGCCGTGGCCTCGAAGGGCGGCTCCCCGCACCACCCGGTCTGGTACTTCAACGTCACCTCGGACCCGCACGTGGAGCTCCAGGACGGCGCCGTGCGGCAGGACATGACGGCCCGTGAGGTCACGGGGGCCGAGAAGGCCGAGTGGTGGGAACGCGCGGTCGCCGCGTACCCGCCGTACGCCGAGTACCAGGAGAAGACCGACCGCGAGATCCCCGTCTTCGTACTGGAACCCGCGCAGGGCTAGACCGCCGAGGCCGCGTCACACGCCCGACCGCGCCATCCGGACCGCGGCCGGGACGATCCCTCCCCCGAGCCCGCCCGGCCCGGCGGGTGCGTCCGGCCCTGCCGGTGCGTCCGCGCCGTCGAGCAGGAGCGCGGCGACCGCCCCCGGGGCCTCGCGCATCGCGTTGTGGCCGGTCGGCAGGTCGTGGACGGTCCAGCCCGGGTCGGCGAGCAGCCGGCTGCGCTGCCCGGCGAAGGGCGTACGGTCCTCCCACGCCGAGCAGTAGACGAACTCGCGGCGGGGGACCGCCGCGTGGGCGCCCGTCAGGTGGACCGTCTGCAGGAAGGCGGCGAGCGGGTGCGGGCGGCGACGCGGCTCGCCGTCCGGCCGCCACGGGGGGCGGACGGCGTAGCCGGTGACGGCGGCACCGGCGACGAACGACTGCCGGTAGCCCTCGTTCATGAGGGACCAGCAGGAGTCGCCGTCGCGCGGCACGCAGGCGTCCAGGTACACCAGGCGGGAGACCCGGCCGTCGGCGCGGTCAGCGGCAGCCGTGATCACCATTCCGCCGTAGCTGTGACCGACCAGCGTGACGTCCTCCAGGTCGGCCCGCTCCAGCAGGCGGAGCACGTCGGCGGCATGGGTGTCCAGGTTGGCGGCGGCGATCGCGGCGGGATCGTCGTGGGGGTGCAGGCCGGTCAGGGTCAGGGCGTGGACGCCGTGACCGGCCCGCTCCAGCAGCGGAACCACCGCCTCGAACGCCCAGGCGCCGTGCCAACCACCGGGGACCAGAACGAACGTCGCCATGGGACTTCTCCTTCTCACACTGCTCGGCCGTGGCACCGGAGGCCACCGCTCACGACCAGAAGTCTGGTCGGGGCGCGTCATGGCGTGCTACCGGTAGAGTGCCAATCGATGCCCGTTCCCCGCCAAGCCCGCCCGGAAGCCGGCGCCACGTCCCTGACCTGGCCCTCCGGCGGTCGCCACCTGTGGTCTTCCGGTGGCAGCAGCGAGGAACGGGTGCACGCGCGCGGGCATCTGGTGTACGCAGCCAGCGGCGTGTTGGTGCTGCACACCGAGGGCGGGACGTCGATCGTCCCGGCCAACCGGGTCGCCTGGACGCCGGCCGGATTCGCCCACCGCCACCGCGCCCACGGGGACACGGACATGCGGATCGTCTTCCTGCCGCCCTCCCTGGCCACGCTGGTGCCCGGGCGTCCAGCGGTGTTCTGCGTCTCCGGTCTGGCGCGGGAGGTCCTGCTCGCCCTGACCGGCCCACGCGGTGACGGAAGCCGAAGCGGGGGCCACAGCGGAGGCCAAGCCGGGGACAACGGCAAGGACGAAGAGGGCGGCATCGAGGGCGGAGCGGTGCCCGGTTACGGACGCGCCGCGCGTCAGCGCCTGCTGCGGGTCCTGGTCGAGGAACTGCGCGAGGCGGACGAAGAACCCCTGCACCTGCCGCACCCGCGCGACGACCGGCTGCGGGCGGTCGAGCAGATCCTGTCCGGAACGCCGGCCGACGCCACCACGCTGGCCGGGCTCGGCCGACAGGTCGGCGCCAGCTCCCGCACCCTGAGCCGGCTGCTGCGCGACGAACTCGGCATGACCTTCTACGAGTGGCGGACGCAGCTGCGCGTGCACCACGCGCTCGTCCTCCTCGCCGAGGGCCACGACATCACCCACACCGCCCATGCCTGCGGCTGGGCCAACCCGAGCGGCTTCATCGCCGCGTTCACCGACCTCGTCGGCACGACCCCGGGCCGCTACCGGTCCGGTCACTGACCCGAGCCGAGGTCGGGCCCACCGCTCCACACGACAAATTGACGAACCATCAGATCGATGCATGACGACGGCCCGCCGCGCGCAAGGAAGTTGCACGCAACGGGCCGCCGACAACGCGCCGTACGGGCGGGCTGCCCCCGCCCCGCGCGTCATCCACTCACACCTGCCACCGCAGAACCGGCCGACTCGGGGCGGAAGGCCCGGGCCGTCAACACGTCCTCCGGTGGGGAAGGTTGGCCAGTGCGGGTCAGCGCACGGTCACGGTGAACACGGGCGAGGCGGTGTTCCCACTGACGATGCGCAGCTCGTTCAGGCCCTTGATGCCGAGCTTGACGCCGAGCGAGTAGGCGCCGTTGCGGTTGGTCTGCACGGAGGCGGGCAGGGAGACCCACTTGCCGTGCTGCTTCTGCTGGAGGGTGACCGTGCTGCCGGCCTTGAGGCCGCTGGTGGTGCCGGTGACCCGGAACAGCTCCCAGGCGTTCACCGAACTGACCGACGACTTGGCGGTGATGGAGGCGGACGCGGACACGGCGGCGGACGCCGGCGCGGCGTCGGAGGCGGAGGTGGAGACGACAACCGCGGTCGCGGTCGCGGGGAGGGCCGGCGTGGCCGCCATGGCGGTGCCCGCCGTTCCGACGAGCAGCGCGCCCAGGGTGACGACGGCGGCCAGGCGCAGGGAGTTCCGCTTGGAGACGATCACTGGTGGACCCCTTTCAGGGGAGGTGGTCGTTCGACCCGAAGCACGGTCGGTGCGATCGGGTGCTGTCATCAAGGAGGACGTCCCACCCGGCGCCACCGGTTGTGTGCGGAACGTCACTGTCATGTAACAGTCGCCTCGCCCGCCCGAACTCCCCAACCGGCAGTGCCGGTAGGCCCGTTCCAGCTCTCCCAAGGCCCCCTCCCGACCCCCAGGGCCCCAGGTTCCTCAGCCCTGCGCCTGGACCGACTCCTCCCGCCGCCGACCGCCTGACACCCCCGCCTGACACCCCGCCTGACACCCCCGCCGGGCGCCTCCGCCGGGCGCCTCCGGGCAGCACGAAGGCCCGGTCGGCGCTGCCGGACCGGGAGTTGACGCCTGTGCGCCCTTCCACCACCCTTCCACTAATCGAATAGTGAAAGGGTACTTTCTCGATGCCCGTCGCCTTCGCCCCGCTCGACCCATCGAGCCCATCGAGCCCATCGAGCCCACCGGGCCTGCAGAGCCCGCCCCGCCCGCGCCAACGCCTTCGCCCCACCCGCCTCCTGCACGTTGTCCGGCTCCCCCACCACCCCGCCGTCCTGGCCTGGGGCCTGGCCGCCGTCTTCGCCGCGCTCTACACCTGCGTCGGCGTCAACCGCCACCGGCGAGGCCTCACCAAGGCCTACGACCTGGGGATCTTCGAGCAGGCCGTCCGGGCGTACGCCGACGGCCAGGCGCCGATCGTGCCGCTCAAGGCCCCCGGCTACGACCTCCTGGGCGATCACTTCCACCCGCTGCTCGCCGTCCTCGCCCCCGCCTACCGCGCGTTCCCGAGCCCGCTCACCCTGGTGGTCGCCCAGGCCCTGCTGATGGCGCTGGCCGTCGTCCCGCTCACCCGCTGGGCGCACCAGGTGGCCGGGCCTCGGGTGGCGCTGCTGGTCGGCTGCGCCACCGGGGCCTCCTGGGGGATCGTCCGGGCCGCGGCGGACGACTTCCACGAGATCGCGTTCGCCGTCCCGCTGCTCGCCTTCGCCGCCACCGCGCTCGGCCGGCGCCGACCACGCGCCGCCGCACTCTGGTCACTGCCGCTGCTGCTGGTGAAGGAGGACCTGGGGCTGACGGTGGCCGCCGTCGGCCTGCTGATCGCCCACCAGGCCCGGCAGGACCGACGCACTCCGCTGCCCGGACTCGCCCTCGCCCTCATCGGTGTCGCCGCGACCGCCCTCACCCTGCTCGTCGTCCTGCCCGCGTTCAACCCCAACGGGGGCTTCGACTACTGGCAGCAACTGGACGCCGGCGGCGGGCAGGCGGCCCCGCTCTGGACGCTCCCGCTCCGCCTCTGCTGGCCGCCGATCAAGTGGCTGCTGCTGTTCCTGCTGGCCGCGACCACCGGCTTCCTCGGCCTGCGCTCACCGCTCGCCCTGCTCTGCGCACCCACCCTGGCCTGGCGGCTGCTCTCGACCAACCCGCACTACTGGGGCGTCAGTTACCACTACAGCGCGGTACTGATGCCGATCGCGTTCGCCGCCCTGGTCGACGCCGTCCAGCGCGCCCACGCCAGCGACCGTGCCACCGGCACGGACACGGGCCCGGCACCCGCCACCCCCCGCCCGGTCCGGCGCGCCCTCGCCGTGACCGCCCTGGTGACGGTCGTGACGCTGCCGCTCTACCCGCTGCACGAGGTGGTGATGCCCGAGGCCTGGAGCACCTCACCCCGGCTCACCGAGACCCGGGCGATGCTCCGCCTGATACCCGACGACACCACCGTCGCCGCCTCCAACCGGCTCGCCGCCCAGCTCACCGGCCGGGCGGAGGTCACCCTGGTGTGCCAGGACCCGGTCGGCCCCGGCCCGGACTGGGTGGCCGTCGACCTGCGCGATCCGAGCGTGCAGTCCCCGTGCGCCACCGCCGCCACCGCCCGCATGCTGGCCGCCTACCAGAGCCAGGGCTACCACCGACTGATCGACCGGGACGGCCTGCTGCTCCTCAAACACCCCTGAGCGACCCGCCGCCCGCTCGCCCGCGGGTCGGTCGGTCGGTCGGGCGGTCGGTCGGTCAGCATCACGATGGTCCATGGAAAGGTGCCGTCATGCCGCTGAAAGCCCTTGCCCGCTACCGTCCGGATGATGAGGTGGACCCGTGATGAACCACCATGACGTCCAAGCTGTCAGCCCGTTGACACTCGCCTGGGTTCACCGGCAACTGGCGGCGGGCGAACGGATCGTCGGTACCGAAGTGCTGCACGGCGGCATCACCGCCGACGTCCGGAGGCTGACCGTCGCCACCCGGGACGGGGGCACCCGCGATCTGGTGCTGCGGTCGTTCGTCGACCCGTTCTCCGTGGAGCGCGCCGAGGACTGGCTGCGCAGGGAGGCCGGCGCCCTGACACTGCTGGTGGGGACCGGTGTGACGGCTCCCGGACTGGTCGCGGTCGATCCGACCGCCGCGTACTGCGAGTACCCGTCGCTCCTCATGACACATCTGGCGGGCCGAACGGTCCTTGAGGACGAGGGACTGGAGACGCGCGTCCCGCTGCTGGCCCGGCAGCTCGTGGCGATCCACGCCGTGCGACCCTCCGAGCGGCCCCGGGAGTACGAGGCGTTGACGACCGCCGACACCGTCGTGGTGCCGAAGGGCGCCGACGCGGCGGCATGGGCCGCGGCGATCGACGTGATCCGCAGGCCCGCGCCGCGCTACGAAGGGCGGTTCCTGCACCGGGACTTCCAACCCGGCAACGTGCTGTTCCACGTGCCGTCCGACACCCCGTCCAACGTGCCCGTCGACGCGCCGCCCGCAAGCACAGCAGGTGCGCGGATCACCGGCGTCGTCGACTGGGCCGCCGCCTCCTGGGGTCCGGCGGACCTCGATGTGGCGCACTGCTCCACCAATCTCGCGCTGCTGCACGGCGCGGCCTGGGGGCAGCGGTTCACCGAGGCGTACGAGGAGGCCGGCGGGGTGCTGGCCGCGGCCGCGAGCGAACGACTGTACTGGCAGGTACGGGACCCCCTCGCCTGCTCGGAGGAAGTGCGGCCGGTGGCGCGGGCATGGCGGGATGTGGGGAGGGCGGAACTGACGACGCGAGCCGTGGAGGAACGGCTGGACGCCTACGTCACCGCCCTGATGGCCGCGTTGGGCTGAGCCGAGGCGGTCCGGGGCCCGACGGTCCCGCACGGACGTACCCCCGCCCCGGCTTGACCCGCGGGCCACCGTGGTCCACCATTCCACTATTGAACTAGTGAAAGGCCGCAACGGGTGTGATCGAGTACCGCATCGATCGGCGCAGCGGGGTCTCCACGTACCAGCAGATCGTGCAGCAGACCAAGCAGGCCCTGCGACTGGGGATGCTGGAGCCCGGGGACAAGCTGCCGACCGCCCGCGAGGTGGTCGAACTGACCGCCATCAACCCCAACACCGTGCTCAAGGCCTACCGCGAACTCGAACGCGAGGGACTGGTCGAGCCCCGCCCGGGGCTCGGCACCTTCGTCCGGCGTTCGCTCGCCCGGCCGGAGGCGGCGGCGGACGGACCGCTTCGCGCGGACCTCGTCAGCTGGGTGGACCGGGCCCGCGAGGCCGGGCTGGAACGCGAGGACATCGCCGCACTGATGGCGTCCGCGCTGGAGCAACGCTTCGACGCCGGGGTTCCGCCGACGCCACCGAACTGACCCGCGCCGGACCACACGCCGGACAGCACGCCCGACATGCACGCCCGAACCGGACACCGGAAACGGGCACCGGAAACGGGCGGCCGGCCGGCCGGCCGCACCGAACAGCCACACACCACAGCCGTACGCCGGGCCGCCCGGCAGCACCGAACCGAGAACAGTGGGGGGACCGGGTGAACGACCCGACAACCGTGACTCCGGCGTTGGAGGCCGTCGGGCTGGGCAGGCGGTACCGGGGTGAATGGGCCCTGAACGCCTGCGACTTCACCGTCCCGACCGGACGGATCTGCGGGGTGGTCGGCCCCAACGGCGCGGGCAAGAGCACCCTGCTCTCCCTCGCCGCCCGCCAACTCATTCCCACCGAGGGTGAGTTGCGAGTGTTCGGCACGACCGCCGACACCCGCGAGGAACGCGCCCGGGTCGCCTACGTGGCACAGGACAAGCCGCTCTACCCGGGACTCACCGTGGCCGAGACCCTCCGGATGGGCCGCGAGCTCAATCCGGTCTGGGACGAGGAGACCGTCGAACAGATCGTCGACCAGGGCGAGTTGCGCCTCAGGGCCCGGATCGGCTCGCTGTCCGGCGGCCAGCGCACCCGGGTCTCGCTGGCGCTCGCCCTCGGCAAGCGCCCCGACCTGCTGCTGCTCGACGAGCCGATGGCCGACCTCGACCCGCTCGCCCGGCACCAGCTCATGGGCACCCTGATGTCGGCCGCCGCCGAGCGCGGCACGACCATCGTGGTGTCCTCGCACATCCTCCCGGAGCTGGACGGCGTGATCGACCACCTGCTGCTGGTCCAGCGCGGACGGATCCGGCTCTCCGGCGACCTGGACGACATCCTCGCGGGGCACCAGCTGCTCACCGGCCCCGCCGACGGCGCCGACCTCCCGCCCGGCCTGGTGGTCGAGCAGCGGTCCGCCGGCCGCCGGCTGACCGCACTGGTGCGCACCGGCGAGCCACTGGACGGTCCCTGGGAGACCGAACGGCCCAGCCTGGACGAGCTGCTGCTCGGCTACCTCCGCGCCCCGGCCGAACCGACCCCGACCAGGCCCGCACCTGCCGAGCCCGCCCCGGACACCACCGGCACCGCCCCGGCGAACGACGAGAAGGCAGCATGAGCACGGACGTCCTGACCGACCCCGCGAAGCCCGCTCCCGCCCCCGGGTCCGCCACCCCGGACCGGTCCGGAACCCCCCGACTGCGCGGCCTGCTCTGGCTGACGTGGCGTCAGAATCGGCTTCTGCTCTGGGTCCTGGCGGCACTGCTGGTCCTGCTGGCGGCCGACCTCCTGTGGATCCACGTCGTCGCCCAGCACATCACGGGCGCGCTGCGGCGGACGGGCTGCTACAGCCCCGAGAGCTGGGACAGCAACAAGTGCTGGATCCTCCTCTCGCCGATCAACCGACCGAACTTCTGGTTCGCCTCCGTGCTCCAGCCGGTGGTCACCGCCGTCCCGCTGTTGATCGGCGTGTTCGTCGGCGCTCCGCTGCTGGCCCAGGAGCACGAGCGCGGCACGATCCGCCTGATCCGTGCCCAGTCCGTCGGTCCTGTGCGCTGGCTGGCCGCCCGCCTCGCGGTGCCGGGACTCGCGGTGCTGGCCGTCACCGGCGTGCTCGCCTCGCTGATGACCTGGGTGTGGTGGACGGACATCGTGCACGGTCCGGTGGCCTTCGACCCGCCGTTCCAGTTCTTCACCTACCCGGCCCTCGGCATCGCACCGGTCGCCTGGTCCCTGTTCGCGCTGGCCCTGGGCGTCCTGGTCGGCCAGGTGCTGCGCCGGACGCTGCCCGCGATGTTCCTCACCGGCGCCCTGGTCGCGGTGACCCACGGCCTGGTCCGCTGGGCGCGCCCGTCCTTCTACCCCACCGTCGACGTCGTGGCCCCCCTCCGGGCCATGCAGCCCACCAACGCGTGGCTGGTCGACACGAAGACCGTCCTGCCCGACGGCAGCCGGGTCGACTCCGTCGCGTGCATCGAGACGCACCGGTGCGACGGGGCCACCGGCACCTGGCTGAGCTACCACCCCTCCTCCCACCTCGTCCCGGTCCAACTCGTCGAGGCCGGAATCCTGTTGGTGCTCACCGCCCTCGCCCTGGCGGCCGCCTTCCGCCTCGTCCGCCGGTAGCCCTCCCGCAGCCCGGCGACACCACTCCGACAGCGCCCGGCGCCGGGCATCACCCCCCTCCCCACCTGCGGCGCACTTGACGAAAGGTTGACCTGTTCACGGCAGATAGTTGACGACCGGCGCCCCTATGGTCGGCCCATGCCCTCACAGCCCATCAGGCCGACCGCCCTGCCGGTCCTCCCCTACCGCAAGCCCACCCGCGGCCGGGACTACTGGGTCCTGGACAACGTCCTGCCCGACCCGGACGCCGTCCGCGAGCGCGTCCTGGCCCGCGGCGACTGGACCGAGGGCTACCCGTACCGCCCCGAGACCTGGCCCGGCCTGCGCACCATGCCCGGCCTGGAACCGGACGAGCTGGCCCGGGTCGAGGCCCAGGTCCGCAAGGCCACCGGCGCCTCCCGGCTCTGGGTGCAGAGCACCCCCGGCGGCGGCACGCTCAACCACAACTGCGTCCAGGTCGTCGGCGCCGGGGAGTCGGAGTCCCGCCCGCACACCGACTCCCGCGCGCTCTGCCGCTACGCCGCCGTGCTCTACCTGAGCCCCGGCGCCCCCAAGGACGCCGGCACCAGCTTCTACCGCCAGCAGTTCCCCGGCGGCCGCCTCGGGGGCAACCTGGTCAACGCCCCGCACAACAACCTGGTCGAGGCGCTCGGCACCCGGCACGTCCCCGCCGACCACTTCACCGAGGACGTCCGGGTCCCCAACCGCTACAACCAACTGCTCCTCTATCACGCCAACCTGATCCACAGCGCCACCGACTACTACGGCGCGGAGCTGGCGGACCGCCGGATGACCGCCGTGTTCTTCTGGATGGCCTGACGGATGGCCTGATGGCTGGCCTGATGGCTGGCCCGACCGGCTGACCACGCCGGGCCGGGACCCCGCGGACCGGTTCGAGCGGCGCCCGCCCGGGGACGCTCCCCGCATGAACCCCGACGCCGTACCCCCCACCGAGACGGTCCGCCCCGACTGGGCCGCCATCGACCGGCTGCCCACCGCCGACCTGCTCCGCCTGATGAACGCCGAGGACCGCGCCGTCCCCGTGACCGTCGCCGGGCAGCTGGCGCGGATCGCCGCCGTGGTCGACGCGGCGGCGGCGAGGATGGCGCGCGGCGGGCGGCTGGTCTACGCCGGTGCGGGCACGGCCGGGCGGCTCGGGGTGCTGGACGCCGCCGAGTGCCCGCCGACCTTCGGCACCGACCCCGGGCTGGTGGTGGGCCTGATCGCGGGCGGCCGGAGCGCCGTGACGGAGGCCGCCGAGGGCGCCGAGGACCGCACCGACCTCGCCGAGGCCGACGTGGCGGCGCTCGCCCTGACCCCGGACGACACCCTGGTGGGCGTCTCCGCCTCGGGTCGCACCCCGTACGCGCTCGCCGCCGTGGGCGCCGCCCGGGCGGCCGGGGCGCTGACCGTCGGGCTGGCCTGCAACCGCGGCTCGACGCTGGTGGCGGCGGCGGAGCTGGGGATCGAGGTGGAGGTCGGCCCCGAGGTGCTGGCCGGCTCCACCCGGTTGAAGGCGGGCACCGCGCAGAAGCTGGTGCTCAACATGCTGTCCACGTCGGTGATGATCCGCCTCGGCCGGACGTACGGAAACCTGATGGTCGATCTGCGGGCCACCAACGTCAAACTCCGCGAGCGCGCCCGCCGGATCGTCGCGGAGGCCACCGGTGCCGACGCCCCGACGGTCGACCGCGCCCTCACCGCCACCGACGGCCGGACGAAGGACGCCGTCCTGCTGCTGCTCGCCGACGTGGACGCACCCACCGCCGCCCGGCTCCTCACGGCCTCGGCCGGACGGCTCCGCGACGCCCTCGAACTCGCCCGCCGCCAGCGCCCGTTGCCCGGCCCGGACCCGCTGGAACCCGGCAGGGTCTGACCGGGCGGCCACGACCACCTCACGCGGGGAACACGGGGTCCCCGTCCTCGCCGGTCCACGGCCACCGGTCCGGCTCCCGGCCGAGGGCCCGCCAGACGGCGTGTGCGGCGGCGAACTTCACGTCACCGGGGCCGGTGTCCGCCGGGGCCGTGACGATCTCCACGACCGAGACGAGGACGCCACGGGCCTCCTCGGGCAGCCGCATCAGCGCGTACCAGGCGCCGTCCCGCGCCTCCTCCCGGAACCGTTCCGCCTCTGCGCAGCCGGCGCCCACCGCGATCCCGAAGGACGCTCCGCGCCCGCCGGACACCTCGGCGACGACCCGCACCGCCGGTCCGGCGGCCACAGCGACGTGCACGGTCACCTGGGCGTAGCGCGACCATCGAGCGGTCTGGCGCGACAACCGGTGGGTACCCTCCACCGCTCACCCCCCGATCAGCACAGGAACCGGGCCGGGAACCCGAATCCGCACTACCCCAGCCGCAGGTCCGCGGCCGCCACGACCTCTCCCAGGCGCGGGAAGTCCAGCTCCACCGAGGCCCGGTGCTCCGCCTCCGTCAGCCCGGCCATCGCGTCCTCGACGAACACCAGCCGGTAGCCGTGGTCGGCGGCCGCGCGGGCGGTCGACTCCACACCGAGGTTGGTCGCGATCCCGGCGAGGACGAGCGTCTCCACTCCCCGGGCCCGGAGCAGTTCGTGCAGTCCGGTGCCCTGGAAGGCGCCGATGGTGCGCTTCACCACGACCTCGTCGGCCGCCGCCTCGACCTCGGCCACCAGCCCGCTGCCGGGCGGCTGTTCGGCGACGCCTGGCCGCTCGACCCGCACCGCGACGACCGGGGCGCCGGCCGCACGGAAGTCCTCGGCGAGGCGCAGCGAGGCCGCCACGACCTCCGGACCGGAGTGCGGCGCGAGCTGGTTGGCGACGATCCGGTCCATCAGGTCGATCAGGACCAGGGCCGTACTACGGGGATCAAGGGTGGTCATGGCGCTCACGCTAGCCCATCGCCCACGGCACCCGAACCCTCCGCCGCCTCCCGGGCGATCTCCGCCCGGAACCCCTCCACCAGCACCCGCAGCCCGTAGTCGAAGTCGGCGTCGTGGTCGGTCATCCGCAGCACGTCGGCGGCCTCGCTCAGCAGCGGCAGCTCGCGCAGCGCCTCGTCGGGGAACGGCGGCCGGGTGCGCTGCGCGGCGTCCTGTCGCCAGGCCTGTTCCTCGGTGACCCAGCCCATGATGTAGCGGTCGACGGTCAGCAGCAGTCGCAGTGCGGTGCGCGGGCGCAGCCCGGCCCGGCACAGCGCGCTCAACTGGGCCTCGATGGCCGGGAGTTCGTCCTCGGTCGGCAGGGTGCCGGCGTGCACCCGGGCGCCGTCACGGTAGGCCAGCAGGGCGTTGCGCTTGGCCCGGGCGTCGGCGGTGATCCAGTCGGGCCAGTGCTCCGGGTCCGGCTCGCGGTCGGGCGGGAGGGCCTCGGCGAGCATCGCCTCGGCCATCAGGTCGAGCAGTTCCCGCTTGTTCTTGAAGTGCCAGTACAGCGCCGGTGACTGCACGCCCAGCTCGCGGGCGAGCCGGCGGGTGCTGAGCCCGTCGATGCCCTCCTCGTTGAGCACCCGCAGCGCGGTGCGCACCACTTCGTCGCGTTGCAGCGCCATCCGATCGGCCTCCCGGTAATCCGCTTGCGGGGCCACCTTATCGCCGCTAAGTTCCGACCCGGACTTTATCAGTGATAAGGAGGCAATGCCCGCCACGACAACCACTGCCGCGACAACCACTGCTACGACGACCACTGCCGCGACGCCCACCCACCCGACACCCAAGGACCCCGCATGACCCCAGGAACGGACCGCCGACGGTCCCGACTGCTCCCCGACACCACCCCCTGGCGCACCTCCCGGGACTTCCGCCTCACCTGGACCTCCGGCACGGTCACCCTGCTCGGCTCGGTCTTCACCATGACCGCGATCCCGCTCCAGATCGCCGACCTCACCGGCTCACCGCTCGCCGTCGGAGCCGTCGGAGCGGTCGAACTCGTGCCCACCGTCCTGTTCGGCCTCTACGGAGGCGTGCTCGCCGACCGCGCCGACCGCCGTACCGTCGCCCTGGCCTGCGAAGTCGCCCTGGCCGTCCTGAGCGCCCTGCTACTGGCCAACGCGCTGCTCGGAGCACCCGCGGTCTGGCCGCTCTACCTGGCCGCCGGCCTGGCGGCGGCCGTCCAGGGCATCCAGCAGCCCTCGGTGGAGGCGATGGTCCCGCGGCTGGTCCCGCCGGAGCAGCTGGTGGCGGCCGGGGCGCTGCTCTCGCTGCGCTGGAGCATCGGCGGCGTGGCCGCGCCGGCCGCCGCGGGACTGCTCATCGCGACCAGCGGGGCCCCGGCCGCATACCTGGTCGACCTGGCCACCTTCCTGCTGTCCATCGCCCTGCTCGCCCGGGTGCGGCCCGTCCCCTCGGAGCGGGACGCCGAGGCGCCGCCGCTGCGCGACCTCACCGAGGGCATCCGGTACGCGGCCCGCCGACCCGACCTGCTGGGTACCTACCTGGCCGACCTGGCCGCCACCGTCTTCGCCCTGCCCACCGCCCTGTTCCCCTTCCTCGCCGGGGAGCTGGACGCGACCTGGGCGCTCGGCCTGCTCTACTCGGCGTCCGCCGCGGGCAGCCTGCTCGCCGCCACCACCGGCGGGTGGACGGAACGGGTGCACCGGTACGGACGGCCGGTCCTGCTCTCCGCCGCCCTGGTGGGCGCGGCCACCGCCGCGGCCGCCGTCGCCCCGGGCCTGTGGGCCGTGCTGCTCTGCCTGGCCGTCGCGGGCGCCGCCCACTGGATCGGCGACACCTTCCGCAGCGCCCTGTGGAACCGGTCCATCCCGGACGAGCTGCGCGGCCGCGCCGCCGGCCTGGAGCTGCTGATCGGCTCCGCCGGACCGGCCCTCGGCGACCTGCGGGCCGGCGGCCTCGCCGCCCGGCAGGGCATCCGGGCCGCGCTGGGCACCGGCGGCCTGCTCTGCCTGGGCAGCAGCGCCCTGCTCGCCGCGGCGCTTCCGGCGCTCTGGCGCTACGACCAGCGCACGCCTGCCACGGCGGAGGCCGGGGCCCGCCCCGCGCCGTGAGGGTGCCGGGCACGCCGGCCCGCCCGCCGACTCCACCAGGTCCACGTCAAGCGAACTCTTGCCCCGCCCGCATTGACTGACGCTTTGTCAACAATTCACCATCCCCTGTCTACCCGCATAGATCCGCCACTGCTGACATGGACACACACCGCCCGGCAGCCCGTGCCGGGCCCGTGACAGGGAGCTCCCCCATGCTTCGTGCCCAACGACTCGCCCCCGCCGTCGCCACCGCGGTGCTCGCCGCGGCCGCCCTCGCGACCGCCGGCACCGCGCACGCCGCCCCCGCCTCCACCTCCGCCGCGCACGCCCGCGCCGCCCTCGACGCCACCTGTTCGCAGGCCTACCTCCCGCTGCCCGACCCCGCCTGCACCCCGGGCGCCACCAACCCGGACGTCACCCAGGACACCATCGACTCCACCATCTGCGTCCCGGGCTACAGCACCTCGATCCGCCCCTCCACCAGCTACACCAACCGCTTGAAGGTCCAGCAGATCGCCCAGTACGGCTACGAGGACACCAGCACGGCCGACTACGAGGAGGACCACTTCATCCCGCTGTCCCTCGGCGGCCACCCCACCGACCCGAACAACCTCTGGCCGGAGCCCCACTACGCCACCGACTCCAGCGGCCTGACCTCCACCGACAAGGACACCGTGGAGTACAAGCTCTACCGCGCGGTCTGCAACCACCAGGTCGCCCTGGTGCCCGCCCAGCAGGCCATCGCCACCAACTGGACCACCGCGCTGTCCGTCCTCGGCCTGGGCTGACGCCCGGCCGTCCGGCGCGGGCCCCGCGTCTCACAGCGTGAGGGCCCGCGCCGACGCCCGTACCGGGGAGGGGAGTTCGGTCCGTCCGCGCAGGTAGCGGTCCACCGCCGCGGCCACCGCCCGGCCCTCCGCGATCGCCCAGACGATCAGCGACTGGCCCCGCCCGGCGTCCCCCGCGACGAACACCCCGTCGGCGGCGGTGCCGAACCCGTCGTCCCGCTCCAGCGTCCCCTCCGGCCCGATGCCCAGCCCGAGTTGGGCGTACAGCGGCTGGTCCGGCTCCGGCCCGACGAAGCCCAGCGCGAGCAGCGCCAGTTGCGCCGGGAGCACCCGCTCGGTGCCCGCCCGGGGGCCACGGTCGCCCGGCTCGGCCTCGGCGTAGCGGACGGCCGCCAGCCGCCCGTCCGGCCCCGGCTCGAACCCGACCGTGACCGCCGCGAACACCCGCCCGCCGGCCGAGGACGACCGGCCCTCCTCCCCCGACGTCGCCCGCTCCTCCCCCGACGACGACAACGACAGCGACGACGCCCCCGCCCGCCCCGCCAACTCCTCGTGCGAGGTGGTCTCCCGGTACACCTTGGGGTGGACCGGCCAGGGCTGCCCCGGCCCGCGCCGCTCCGGCGGACACGGGTTGATGTCCAGCTGGGTCACCGAGGCCGCACCCTCGCGCAGCGCCGTCCCCAGGCAGTCGGAGGCGGTGTCCCCGCCGCCGACGACGACCACCCGCCGCCCCCGCGCGGACAGCGGCGAGACCGCCCGGTCCCCCTCGTCCACCCGGTTCGCCCAGGTCAGGTACTCCATCGCCGGGTGCACTCCGGCCAGCTCGCACCCGGGCACGGCCGGCACCCGCCAGGCACCGGCCCCCACCGCGACCACCACCGCGTCGTACCCGGCCCGCAGCTGCTCCCCGGTGACGTCCCGCCCGGCCCACACCCCGGTGCGGAACTCGGTGCCCTCGGCCCGCAGCTGCGCCAGCCGCCGTTCCAGCCGGTGCTTCTCCAGCCGGAACGGCGGGATCCCGTAGCGCAGCAGCCCGCCCGCCCGGTCGGCCCGTTCGTAGACGGTGGTGGCGTGGCCGGCCCGGGTCAGCTGCTGGGCGGCGGCCAGCCCGGCCGGCCCGGAGCCGATCACCGCCACCCGCCCGCCCGGTTCCGGCCGCTCGGGCGGCTGCGCCGCGTCCCAACCCTCGGCCCAGGCCCGGTCGGCGATCGCCAGTTCCACGTTCTTGATCGTCACCGCGTCCCCGTCGATCGCCAGCACGCAGGCGCTCTCGCACGGGGCCGGGCAGAGCCGCCCGGTGAACTCCGGGAAGTTGTTCGTCGCCAGCAGCCGGGCGGCCGCGGCCCGCCAGTCCGCGTCCGCGACCAGCCGGTTCCACTCCGGCACCAGGTTCCCCAGCGGACAGGCCGCGTGGCAGAACGGCAGCCCGCAGTCCATGCAGCGCTCCGCCTGTCCGCCCACCACCGGCAGCAGTGCCCCCGGCCGGTACACCTCCCGCCGGTCCCCCAGCCGCGCCCGGGCGTCCCGGCGCGCCCGCTCCGCGCGCGGGGTGGTGAGGAAGGCCATCCGCTCTGCCATCGAGGCCTCCGGCGGGGCGTACCGAAAGGGTCCGGCGGCCCACCCGGCGGCACGCCACCGTGTGGCCACCGTACGCCCACGAAGCGGCGCGCGACACCCGTGCCGGCCGGGAATCCGTGCCCCCGCTCTCCACTGCCGTGAGCACGCCAGGGAGAATCTCCCGCATGAGCCACACCGTGCTGATCGCCGAGGACGACCGCGCCATCCGCGACTCGCTCACCCGCGCCCTCACGCTGGAGGGCTACCGGGTGCGGATAGCCGCGGACGGCACCCAGACCCTGGCCGTCCTCGCCGAGCAGCGGCCGGACGTCCTGGTGCTCGACGTGATGATGCCCGCGCCGGACGGCCTGGAGGTCTGCCGCCGGCTGCGCGCGGCCGGCGACCGCACCCCGGTGCTGATGCTCACCGCCCGGGTCGAGGTCCCGGACCGGATCGCCGGGCTGGACGCCGGGGCCGACGACTACCTGGTCAAGCCCTTCGACGTGGACGAGCTGTTCGCCCGGCTGCGCGCCCTGCTGCGCCGCAACCCGCCCGCCGACACCCCCGAGGACGTCCTGACCGTCGCCGACCTGCGGGTCGAGCCGCCGGCCCGCCGGGCCTGGCGCGGCGGCGCCGAACTGGAGCTCTCCCGCACCGAGTTCGACCTGCTGGAGCTGCTCGCCCGGAACGCCGGCGCCGTCCTCGACCAGACCACCCTGTACGAGCGGATCTGGGGCTACGACTTCGGCCCGGGCTCGAAGAACCTCGCGGTCTTCATCGGCTACCTGCGCCGCAAGCTCGACCGCCCCGGCCTCACCCCGCTGATCCACACCGTCCGCGGCGTCGGCTACACGCTGCGCGAGCCGTGACCGGCCCGTCGGCCCGCCGCCCCCGGCTGCCGCGCCCCGGCCTGCGCACCACCCTCTCGCTCGCCTTCGCGGTGATGGCGGCCCTGGTCGCGGTGGTGATCGGCACGCTCGGCTACCACGCGGCGGCCGCGCTGATCCGCGACGACGAGTCGGACGACTTCAACTCGGCCGTCCACGCGGTCAGCGGCCAGGTGGACCGCCAGAAGCTGTTCCCAGGGGACTTCAACAGCCCGAGCGGGCTGAGCGAGCAGCTGCTGCACCCGATCAGGGTGACCGCCCAGGCCCTCGACTCGCACGGGGCGATCCTCCCGGGCACCGCGCACCTCGACCTGCCGACCACCGCGACCGACCGCGAACTCGCCCGCGCCGACGCACCCGCCCGCACGGTGATCGACGTGCGCCAGGTCGGCGGCCGGACCTGCCGGGTGGGCGTGGTCTCGCTCGGCGGCGGCCGGGGCGCCGTCCAGGTCGTGCTGCAACTCGACGACATCGAGGAGCTGTTGGAGGTGCTGCGGCACCAGATGGCGGCCGTGGTGGCCGTCGTCGTGCTGGTGGCGGGCGGATCCGGCTGGCTGGTCGCCGGGCGGATCACCGGCCGGCTGGTCCGGCTCACCGACGCGGCCGAACGGGTCGCCGCCAGCGGCCGCCTGGACGTCCCGGTGCCCGCCTCCGGCCGGGACGAGGTGGGCCGGCTCGGCCGCGCCTTCGACCGGATGCTGGTGCGCCTCGCCACCGCCAAGGAGAACCAGCGCCGGCTGGTCCAGGACGCCGGGCACGAGCTGCGCACCCCGCTGACCAGCCTGCGCACCAACCTCTCGGTGCTGCCCAGCATCGACCGGCTGCCGCCCGCCGAGCGCACCGCGCTGCTCGCCGACCTGGCCGAGGAGGCCCGGGAGCTGACCCAGCTGGTGGAGGAGCTGGTGGCGCTGGCGGCGGACCGCAAGGCCGACGAGGACCCGGTCGAGGTGGTGCTGGCGGAGGTGGTCCGCTCTGCCGCCGCCCAGGCCCGCCGGCGCAGCGACCGGGAGATCACCGTGGTCACGGACGACACCGTCGTCATCGCCCACCCGGACGCGCTGGCCCGCGCGGTGGGCAACCTGCTGGACAACGCGGCCAAGTTCGACCCGGCCGGGACGTCCCCGATCGAGCTGGTGGCGCACGGCCTCCGGGTCGAGGTCCGGGACCGCGGTCCGGGCATCGACGCGACCGACCTCGACCGGGTCTTCGACCGCTTCTACCGGGCCACCGCGGCCCGCAGCCTGCCCGGCTCGGGCCTGGGCCTGGCCATCGTCGCCGAGGTGGCCCGCTCGCACGGGGGCACCGCCTACGCCGCCAACCGGTCCGGCGGCGGCGCGGTGATCGGCTTCACCCTGGGCGGCTGAGCACCCCCGAGCACACCCGGGCACAGCTCAGCCCCCTCGGCCTCGGCACGCCGAACGGGCCCGGCGCGCACCAGGCGCACCGGGCCCGTTCGGAGGACGGGTCGGCTCTCAGACCGCGGCGAGCAGTCCCCGCCCGAGCCAGTCGGCGTCGTCCTTCACGCCCGGCAGGACGAAGAAGTACCCGCCGCCGGTCGGCGAGATGTAGTCCACCAGCGGCTCGTCGATCAGCCGGGTCTGGGTGGCCTCGAACTGCCGCACCACGTCCTGCTGGTAGCAGCAGAACACCAGGCCCATGTCCAGGTTGCCCGCCTTGTCCACGCCCCGGTCGTAGTTGAAGCCGCGGCGCAGGATGCGCGAGTCGTCGGTGTCGGCGGTGCGCGGGTTGGCCAGCCGGATGTGCGCGTTGAGCGGGATCGCCTTGCCGTCCGGGTCCTTGCCGTAGTCCGGCGCGTCGTTCTCCTGGTGCCCGTCCAGCGGCGCGCCGGTGTCGCGGCGGCGGCCGAACATCTTCTCCTGCTCGCTGAGCTTGACCCGGTCCCAGAACTCGATCAGCATCCGGATGATCCGGACCACCTGGTAGCTGCCGCCGGTCGCCCAGGCGGGCTCGCCGGCACCGTCGGTGACCCAGATCAGCCGGTCGCTCTCGCGGGCCGAGGTGGTGTCCGGGTTGGCGATGCCGTCCTTGAAGCCGAGCAGGTTGCGCGGGGCGCCGTCCGGGCGGGAGGCGCTCTTGAAGCCGTCGATCCGCCAGAGGATCTGCATCGCCCCGCGGGTGTGGCGGGTGATGTCGCGCAGTGCGTGCAGCACCGTGTCCTGCTGGTCGGCGCAGATCTGCAGCGAGAGGTCGCCGTGCAGCTCGCCGGGCTGGAGGTTGTCGTTGGGGAAGGTCTTCATCGGCGTCAGCTTGACGGGCTTGGCCTTGGCGAGCCCGTAGCGGTCGTCGAACAGCGAGGCGCCGACGCCGACCGTGACGGTGAGGTTGTCGGTGGGCACGGTGGGGCCGAGGATGCCGCTGTCCGAGGGCGGGGCGCCGACGCCGAGGTCGGGCGGGGTGCCGCCGGCGGTGAGCAGGCGGATCCGCTCGGTCAGGGTCCTGAACAGGTCCTCCAGGCCCTTGCGGTCCTGGGCGATGACCTGGCAGGAGACGAAGGCGGCGAAGCCGGGGGCCGGGGTGACGACGCCGGCCTGGTGGGCGCCGTGGAACGGGACGGCCCCGTTCGCGGGCTGGTGGGTGTCCCCGGCGGCGGCCGGTTCGGCCCCGAGGGTGAACGCCCCGCCGGCCAGTACGGCGGCCCCGGCGCCCGCGCCGAGCGCGGCCCGGACGAAGCTGCGCCGGGCCGGAGCGGCCGGGCAGCCGCCCTGGTCGGCGACCGACTCGGCGGCCGGTGCGGCGGAGACGGCGGCAGCGGCGTGCGGGAACGGGCAGGAGCCGGCGGCTGCGGTGTGGTCGGTCATCAGGCGGCCTTCCGGATCTCGAGCAGGGCGGGGACGGGCGAGAGGTCTTCGAGCAGCTGGCCGGTGGCGCCGTTCAGCTGGCGGCGGGTGCCGTCGGGCAGCTTGTCGAGCGGGGTCCAGCCGTCGGCGGTGTGCGCCGCGGCGACGAGGTCCCCGACCCGCTTCATCCCGGCGTTGACCCGGACCAGCACCTGCGGGTCGCGCTCGTCGAGCAGCGGCTGGAGCAGGGTCAGCAGCTCCTGGGTGCCGGCCAGGTTGGCCTGGGTGGTGGCGAGGTTGGTGCCGCTGCCCATGTCGGTGTCGCCGGTCAGCTCGAACTGGAGGGTGTTCTCCAGGATCTCGTGGGCGCGCAGCGGGAGGTCGCCCGGGTCGAAGTCCTGGGTGGGGAAGTCGTGCACCAGCTTGGCGACGTTCTGGGCGAGCTCGTCGGCGACCGGCGTCAGGTCGGCGGCGGACTGGCCGTGCCAGAGGCCGTACTCCAGGCGCAGGAAGCCGGTGAAGCCCGGGTCCTGGGCCTTGTCGGCGTAGCCGTCGGCGCGGCCGTCGATCTTCTTGTCGAGGTCGGCGAAGGTGCCGTAGGCGGCGCCGAGCGAGGCGTACTGGAGGTGGGCGGTGAGCCAGTCGGCCTTGGCGGCGTTGAGGTCGCCGCCGTGCACGTCGGTCTGGATCTTCTGGGTCTGCGTCATCAGGGTCGCGAGGCCCTTGGTGACGTAGTCCTTGTAGCTGTCCAGCGGGGCCTTGAGGTCGTCCTCGGAGACCGGCTTGACGGCCTTGACCTCGGCACCGCCGGAGACGTGCACGGTGGCGGAGGTCGCGGTGGTGCCGCCGGTGGGCACGCAGCGCCAGGCGTAGTCGCCGGAGCCGATGGTGGCGGTCAGCGCCCGGGTGGTGCCGGGGGCCAGGCCCTCGATCTCGCCGTAGACCGCGCCGGTGCCCGGATTGACCAGGTAGACCTCGGAGACCTTGTCGCCGCTGTTGTGCATCTGGAACACCTGCTGGCCCGGCTGGGGGGTGCCGAAGCCCTTGCCGCACTCCTTCTCGGAGACCGCGACGGTGGCCGAGCTGTCCTGCTTGCCGTCGCTGACGGCGATCACGGCGCCGGCCACCACGACCGGTACGGCGACCAGCGCGGTCGGCAGCACCCAGCGCGGCCGCCCGGTGCGCACCGGCTCGGCCTGCTCCGCGTCCGGCTTGCCCGCCGCAGCAGCGGCGGGGGCGGCGGGGGCCGCGGCCGGAGCCGCCGTGCCGCCGCGCACGCCCTCGATGAACAGGGTCATCACGATGCTCAGGTAGGCGATGTAGCCGACGACCTGGAGGACCGTCATGGTGACGGTCAGGTTGAGGGTGCCCTGGACCAGCGTGGCGTACCAGGACGAGGCGTCCAGGTGCCCGCTCAGGTCGAAGGCGTACGTGCTGCCGCCGCCGACCAGCCCGGACTCCTGGAGGTCGCGCAGGCCGTAGCCGAGCACGCCCGCGGCGACCACGATCAGGCCGGCGCCGGTGAGGGTGAAGAACTTGGTGAGGTTCATCTTGAGGGCCCGGCGGTACAGGCCCCAGCAGAGCGCGACGGAGAGCAGCAGGCCGACGGCGGCGCCGATGATCGGCCCGGTGGACTCCCCGGCGGTGCGCGCGTTGGTCCACAGGAAGAGCGAGGTCTCCAGGCCCTCCCGGGCGACGGCGAGGAAGCTGGTGAGCACCAGCGCGCCCGCGCCCATGGCCAGCGAGGCCTGGACCTTCTCCTTGATGTCGGCGGAGAGGGTGCGCGCGGAGCGGCGCATCCAGAACACCATCGCGGTGACGAAGCCGACCGCGATCAGGCTCAGCACCCCGCCGAACGCCTCCTGGGCGTGGCCGGAGAGGTTGGCGGCGGTGAAGGTGAGCACCGCGCCGAAGCTGAGGCTGAGTGCGACGGCCGCCGCGACGCCCGTCCAGACCTGGGGGAGCCGGCCCTTCTGACCGGCCCTCACCAGCGTGGCGACCAGGATCGAGACGATCAGGCCCGCTTCGAGTCCCTCGCGCAGCCCGATCAGAAAGCTGGGAAACGCCTCATCCCACATGCAGCGGGCTCCTCCCCCGGGCCGCCCCGGGTCGTACCTGTTCTGGAGCGCACCGCCGCGGCAGCGGCGGCACGGCACGGCGAACGCCCCGGACACCGTGGTCCAGGGCGTTGCGCTTAGCTTAGGCAAACCTTAGAGGGACGGCGGTCAACTGCACCCCCCGTTCAGGTAAGGGTTCGGTATGAGAACACCCATGCGCCGGGCAACTCCGCAGGTCGGAGCCGTCGGGGCCGCCGAGGGGCGGGCCGGTTCACCCCCACCACTGCTCGGGTGCCGCCTCGGGCCCGGGCTCCGGAGGGACCGTCACCGGTTCGGCGCAGCGCACCAGCAGCTCCCCCTCCTCCGTCCCGGTGACCAGGAAGCCCCGCTCCCGCAGGACGAGCGCGGCCGCCCCGCACAGCGCCGCCCGCGCCGACCCGGAGGGCGGACCGTCCGCCTCCGCCCCCGGGGACCAGCCGACCGCCACCCCCTCGGGGTGACGGTCGATCGACAGCGGCGAGGTGCCCGGTGCGGTGTCGAACCCGGCGCGGGACAGGGCCTCGGTGACGGACGCGAGGAGTTCACGGTGATCCACCATTGGCGCAGCGTAGGCCCGGCCCCGCGCGGCGCCCGGACGCGGCACGCGCCGAAACGGTTCAGCTGCACCCGGGCGCAGCATCTCCCCCGCCCGGCCCCGACCGGCGGCCAGCCGATCGGGCGTCAGGAACCCCCGTCCGGCCCGACACGAGCGGCCGGACGGCCCGATGGACGTGCACAGTCGGCCCCCTGCCGACAGCATGACAGAGTAAGCGCTCCATCACCCTGAGCAACGGGTCCAGTGAACCGCCCAGGTCCGCGCGCCGGTCCGCCCGGCGGACCCGTATCGAGAGGTCCCATGATCACAACACTTCGCCGGCCGGCGTCCTCGCCGACGGGCCTCCACGCCGGCACGCCGAGAACGCCGGGGAGCCCGTCGTGAGAACCGACCAGCAGTCGCAGCCGGGACCGGTGACCAGCACCCGCGCCAAACCGGCCAACAAGGCCGAAGCCCTCGCCGACTGGACCGACGGCCGACTCGGCATCTACTCCCTCGCCAAGGCCAACCTGCGCAAGATCTTCCCGGACCACTGGTCCTTCATGCTGGGCGAGATCGCGCTCTACACCTTCGTCATCATCATCCTGACCGGCGTCTGGCTGACCCTCTTCTTCAACCCGAGCATGGGCGAGGTCGTCTACGACGGCTCCTACGTCCCGCTCAAGGGCATCCGGATGTCCGAGGCCTACGCCTCCACCGTCAACATCAGCTTCGAGGTCCGCGGCGGCCTGCTGATGCGCCAGATCCACCACTGGGCGGCCGTCGTCTTCATCGCCTCGATGCTGACCCACATGCTGCGGGTGTTCTTCACCGGCGCCTTCCGCAAGCCCCGCGAGATCAACTGGATCTTCGGCGCGCTGCTGCTGTTCCTCGGCATGTTCGACGGCTTCATGGGCTACTCGCTGCCGGACGACCTGCTCTCCGGCACGGGCATCCGCTTCATGGAGGGCGCGGTCCTGGCCGTCCCGATCGTCGGCACCTACCTGCAGTTCTTCATCTACGGCGGCGAGTTCCCGGGCACCGACATCATCCCGCGGCTGTTCACCGTCCACATCCTGCTCATCCCGGGCATCATGGTGGGCCTGCTCGCGGCGCACCTGATCCTGGTCTTCTACCACAAGCACACCCAGTTCGCCGGGCCCGGCCGGACCAACGAGAACGTGGTCGGCATGCCGCTGATGCCGGTCTACATGGGCAAGGCGGGCGGCTTCTTCTTCCTGGTCTTCGGCGTCATCTCGTTCATGTCGGCGATCGCCACGATCAACCCGATCTGGGCGTACGGCCCGTACCGGCCCGACCAGGTGTCCACCGACGCCCAGCCGGACTGGTACATGGGCTTCTCCGAGGGCCTGATCCGGGTGATGCCGGGCTGGGAGATCAGCGTCTGGGGCGGCCACACCCTGAACCTCGGGGTGTTCATCCCGCTGATGGTCTTCCCGACCGTGCTGCTGGCCATCTGGTGCTGGCCGTTCCTGGAGGCCTGGGTCACCGGGGACCGCGGCGAGCACCACATCGCCGACCGCCCGCGCAACCACCCGGTCCGCACCGCGTTCGGCGTGGCCTGGATGGGCCTCTACCTGATCCTGCTGGCCGGCGGCGGCAACGACCTGCTGGCGACCCACTTCCACCTGTCGATCAACGCGATCACCTACGCCGTGCGGATCGGCTTCTTCGCCCTGCCGGTGGCGCTGTTCGTGATCACCAAGCGCTGGTGCCTGGGCCTGCAGCGGCGGGACAAGGAGAAGGTGCTGCACGGCCGGGAGACCGGCGTGATCAACCGGCTGCAGCACGGCGAGTTCGTCGAGGTGCACGCGCCGCTGCCGCAGGGCCGGCTGTACACCCTCACCTCGCACGAGCAGCCCGAGCCGGTCGAGCCGGCGCCCGAGGTGGACGAGAACGGCGTGGCCCGCCGGGCCGGCCTGTGGACCCGCACCCGGGCCAAGCTGTCCCGCGGCTTCTACGGCGAGGGCAGCCAGATCGCCAAGCCCACCGTCGAGGAGCACGAGGAGATCACCAGCGGCCACGGCCACCACTGACCGAGCCCCCGGCACGACCAGGGCCCGCTGCACCGGAAACGGTGCGGCGGGCCCTCGGTGTCGCCGGACTCCCCCGCGCAGTCGCCCGGGCGGGCCGGCGGTTCAGCCCCGCAGGGCGGCCGGGACGACGGCGAACAGCGCCGCCGCCAGGGTGACGGAGAGGCAGAGCGTCGCCCAGCGGGTACAGATCCGGCGGCACTCCGCGCGGTAGCGGGCGGCCAGCCGGCGGCAGCGGTCGACGGCGCGGTCGACGACCTCCTCGGCGTAGCGCAGGCGGTCGGCGGCGTAGGCCCGCTCCAGGTCCTCCCGTTCGGCCTCCGGCAGCCAGGGGAACTGCGCGGCGAAGGCGCGGGCGTCGCGTTCGGCCGCCGCGACCTCGGCCTCCCAGGCCAGGAAGCCCTCAATGCGGGCGATCCCCACCCGGGAGTTCCTCCGGCCGCCGCCGGCCGCCCCGCCCTGGCGCGGGGTCCGCGCCCGCGGTGGACGCCGTCTGCCGCTCATGACCGCTCCTCACGTCCTGTCGGGTCGTCCCGCCGGAATTCCTGCGCGGACGGGCTCCGGCGCCGAGTCGCTCCGCAACCACGCAACTACTACCAGCGACGAACCGCAGGTGGCGGGCGGCTCGCCACGACCCCGGGGGCCCGAGAAAACTTGCGTGTCACGCACTATTGCGCACCACGCACCTTTGGCGGGACAGTGGTGCCATGACGGACGGAGAGCCCGGACTGCGGGAACGGAAGAAGGCCGCGACGCGGGAGGCGCTCAGCTGGGCGGCGCTCAGCCTGGCGGTGGAACGGGGACTGGAGAACGTCCGGGTCGAGGACATCGCGGCCGCGGCCGGGGTGTCCCCGCGCACCTACAACAACTACTTCTCCAGCAAGGCCGAGGCGATCGTCTTCCGGCACCGCAACCGGATCATGCGGGCCGCCGAGGCCCTGGCCACCCGCCCGGCGGAGGAGCCGCTGTGGGAGGCGCTGTCCCAGGCCCTGGTCGAACCCTTCGACGGCGCCGAGGAGGAACCCGCCCCCGGCTGGGTCGCCGCCGTGCGACGGCTCCTGCGCGAACCCTCGCTCCAGGCCGAGCTGTTCCGCGGCGGCGCGCAGACCAGGGCCGGGCTCACCGCCGCGATCGCCGCCCGCACCGGCACCGATCCGGACCGGGACCTCTACCCGAAGCTGGTGGCCGCGGCCGCGCTCTCCGCGCTGCAGGTCACCAACGAGCACTACCTGGTCGCCGACCCGGCGGTGCCCTTCAAGCCGCTGTTCGCCGAGGCGCTGCGCCAGCTCGCGGCCGGGCTGCCCGATCCGTCCGCCCGGTGAACCCACCACACCCCTGGGGGAATTGACATGACCAACGAGGTCGTCATCGTCGGCGCCGGCCCGGTCGGGCTGTTCCTGGCCTGCGAACTGACCCTGGCAGGCGTCCGGCCGGTGGTCCTGGACCGGCTGCCCGAGCGCTCCGGCGAGCAGAAGGCCAACGGATTGGTCGGGCAGGTGCTCCGGCTGCTCGACCACCGCGGCCTCCACCGGGCGCTCAGCGGCGCCGCCGGTGCGCCGCGGCCCGTACCCCGGTTCGTCTTCGGGGCCTTCCCGCTGGAACTGCACCGGCTCGACGGCAATCCGCTGCACGCCCTGCCGATCCCGCAGCACCGGATCGAGGCCGTCCTGGAGGAACACGCCCTCGCGCTGGGCGTCACGGTCCTGCGCCGGTGCGAGGTCACCGGCTTCACCCAGGACCGGGACGGGGTCACCGTGGACCTCCACGGCCCGGACGGCGCAGGGCAGCTGCGCACCCGCTACCTGGTCGGCGCGGACGGCGGCCGCAGCACCGTCCGCAAGCGCGCCGGCATCGGCTTCCCCGGCGTCACCTCGCCCGACCCGGTCTCCCGGATCGCCCACGTGCTGCCGCCCGAGGGCCTGCGCACCACCGACGACGGCAAGCTCCTGCTGCCCGGCTGCCCGACCCCGTTCGGGCCGTGGACCCACACCCGCACCGAGCACGGCGTGTTCGTCATCTCCCCGTTCGGCCCGGACGCCGCCATGATCGCCACCATGGAGTGGGGCGGCCCGCCCGTCGACGGGGCCGGCCCGCTCACCCTGGACGAACTGCGCGCCAGCATCCGCCGGGTCACCGGCGCCGACCTGCCGCTCGCCCCGGCCCGGACGGCGGGACCGTTCACCCCGCGCCGCACCGTCGGCCACAACACCCGGCTCGCCGAGCGGTACCGCGAGGGCCGCGTCCTGCTGGTCGGCGACGCCGCGCACGTCCACGCCGCGACCGGCGGCCCCGGCCTCAACCTCGGCCTCCAGGACGCCGCCAACCTGGGCTGGAAGCTCGCCGCCGAACTCCGGGGCTGGGCCCCGCCCGGCCTGCTGGACAGCTACCAGGACGAACGCCGGCCGGTCGGCGAGCGGGTCTTCATGCACTCCCAGGCCCAGACGGCCCTGATGGCCCCCGGCCCCGGGATCACCGCGCTGCGCGCCCTGGTCGGCGAGCTGATCGCCCACCCGGACAACCTCGCCCGGATAGCCGCCCTGATGGCGGGCAGCGACGTCCGCTACGACACCGACTGCCCGCACCCGCTCGCCGGGGGCTTCGCCCCGGAACTCACCCTCGACACCCCGACCGGGAGCACCCGCCTGGCCGAACTCACCCACAGCGGAAGGCCGTTGCTGCTCGACCTGACCGGCGGCGCGCTCGGCCTCGCCGACCGGGCGGCCGGCTGGAAGGACCGGGTCGACGTCCTCGCCGCCGACTGCCCCCAGGCACCACCGCCCGCCGGAGCCCTGCTGCTGCGCCCGGACGGCTACGTCGCCTGGGCCTGCGCCCCCGGCGAGGCCGACCGGGCGGGACTGGACCGGGCGCTGCGCGGCTGGTTCGGCGAGCCGCGGATCTGAGTACCGGCACCCGGGCGGACTGAGTACTCCACCCCTGCCGGGGCGGCGGGAGCCGCCGGAAGACTGGGCGCATGAGCGAATCCCTGCCCACCGCAGCCGCCCCGATCAGGACCGCACCGGACCGCTGGTGGCGGGCCCCGTCGATCTCGACGGCGCTGACCCTGGCACTGCTGCCGCCCGCGGTCATGCTCCGGGGCCTCGGCGAAATGGCCACCGACCCCTGTACGTCCACGGGCCCGTGCCCCGCCGTGCCGCACCTGGCGGTCGCCTCGGCCGCCGTGGTCGCGGCGGTGATCGCGGTCGTCCTCCAATGGCCCGCGGCCCGGCTGTTCCGACCGGCCCGGGTGGCCGTCTCCCTGGTCCCGCCGGCCGCACTCGCGGTCGAGTTCTTCGCCATCCTGAGCATCGGCCCCGGCGCGTGACCCCGGCGCCCGCCCCCAGGTCAACTGAGGCCTGTCTCTTGGATCCTTGCCGGGTCCGCGACGCCGGGGCACGCACCTCGCCGCGTTGTCGTCGGTCACCAATGCTCCGCAGTGGCTCCCTCCTCCGCCTTGCGATGCACGCACCCCGACGCCGCGGCCTGATCCGACAAAATCCAAGAGACAGGCCTTAAGGTCGTCGCGGCCGCCCTTCGACGGGCGGAGGGAACCGGACGAACGGGGAACCATGCGCATCGGAATCATCGGCACCGGCGTGGTCGGGCAGACCCTCGCGGACAAGCTGGTCTCGCTCGGCCACCAGGTGGCCCTGGGCTCCCGGACCAAGGACAACGAGCACGGGCTGGCCTGGGCCGGAAAGGCCGGCCCCGCGGGCAGCTGCGGGACCTTCGCCGAGGCGGCGGCCTTCGGCGAGGTGGTGCTGAACGCCACCGGCGGGACAGTCTCGCTGGCGGCGCTGCGCGCGGCCGGGGCGGAGCACATCGCCGGGAAGCTGCTGATCGACGTGTCCAACCCGCTGGTGTTCGGCCCCGAGGGCGTCACCCTCGCCCCGGTCAACACCGACAGCATCGGCGAGCAGATCCAGCGCGAGTTCCCCGAGGCCCGGGTGGTGAAGGCCCTCAACACGCTGAACTGCGAGCTGATGGTCGCACCGGGCAGACTGGCCGGCGAGCACAACCTGTTCATCGCCGGGAACGACGCCGTCGCCAAGGCCGAGACGGTCGCCCTGCTGGGCGAGTTCGGCTGGCCGGCCGAGTGGATCGTCGACCTCGGGGACATCACCGGCGCCCGGGCGACCGAGATGATGATGCCGTTCTGGCTCCGGATGATGGGCCACTTCGGCGACGCCTCGTTCAACTACTCGTTCCGGCGGCCCGCGTAGCCCTCCGGGCCCGCCCCTCCCCCGGTGGTGGGGCGGGCCCGACGGTCGCCGACCGGCCGTGGGGGACAATGGTCGGCATGTCCCGACGTCGTTCCGCGCCCCGCCCCGCCGCTCCCCGGCTGCTGCCGTCCTCCCCGTGCCCGTGCGGCCTGCCCGCCGCCTACGGCGACTGCTGCGGCCGGCTGCACCGCGGCCAGGCGAAGGCCACCACCGCCGAGTCGCTGATGCGCTCCCGGTTCAGCGCCTTCGCCGCCCAGGACGAGGCCTACCTGCTGCGCACCTGGCACCCGGACACCCGGCCCGACGAGGTCGACTTCGACCCGGCCCTGCGCTGGACCGGGCTGGAGGTGCTCTCCACCAGCGAGGGCGGCGCCTTCCACGCCGAGGGCACGGTCGCCTTCCGCGCGCACTGGACGGAGGGCGGCGAGCAGGGCGTGCTCAGCGAGCACAGCCGCTTCGTCCGGCACGAGGGCGCCTGGGTGTACCTCGACGCCCTCTCGCTCGGCTGAGGACCCGCCGGCCGGGGCCGCCGCCCTACAGGTAGTCGTCCAGGCGGCCCAGCGAGTAGCCGGCCGCGGTGACCTCGTTGAGCACCTTGCGCAGCAGGTCCGGCATGGTGGCCTTCCAGTCGGAGGTGCCGCGGAAGTGGGTGAGGATGATGTCGCCCGGGTGGAGCTTCCGGTCGTCGTAGCGCCACTCCATGTGGTCCGGGAAGGCCTCCTCGTTCCACAGCGGGACGGCCTGCACCCCGCAGGAGGCCGCGGCGCGCAGGGTGTCGTCGTTGTACTCGCCGTACGGGGGGCGGAACAGCCGGGGGCGCACGCCGATCTGCTGCTCCAGCTGGTCCTGCTGGTCGCAGATCTCCCGGCGCTGGGTCTCGTAGTCGAGGACCTTGAGGTTGCGGTGGTTGATCGTGTGGTTGTTGATCTCCACGCCCTGCTTGTGCAGGTCCCGGAAGTAGCCGTAGTTGTCGCGGACGAGGTAGTCGGAGAGGAAGGCGCTGAGCGGGATCCCCAGTTCCGCCGCCATCCGGGAGAACTCCGGGTCCTTCTCGAAGCCGTCGTCGATGGTCAGGAAGACCACCTTGTCCTCGGTCGGCACCCGGAACACCACGGGCGGGCGGCCGTCCTTCAGTTTGACGCCCTGCACCGGGGTGAGGGTGGCCTTGGCGGCGGGGCGGGCCGGGGCCTTCAACGGCGGGTGGTCCAGGCCCCAGCGCTGGGCGGTCTCCAGGGCGGTGCGGGCCACGTCGGCCTGGCGGGCGGCCGCCTCGCTGCTGGTCTCCTCCTGCTCCCGGGCCAGGCCGGGGAGCAGCGGCGGAGCGGGTTGGGCCGCCCCGGGGCTCGCCGGGGCGGCGTCGGCTCCGGCGGGCGCTGCCGCGGCTCCGGCGGCGGGCGCCCCGGCGGCCGGGGCGGGCTTGGGCTGGGCGGCGGGACCGGCGCAGCCGGTGACCACGGCGGTGAGGCAGACGGCGGCCAGCAGTCCGGTGCGTGCGCCGCTCCGCTTCTGACCTTTCCTCAGATCCCCACTCATGCGACAAACTGATGGTCCGTTCATAGCTGCTACTGCTCCCCCGCCGGGCGCCCCCGCCAACCCTCCGTCACCCGCCCGGGGCAACGGCACGCCGCCCGCCTTGCCGATCCTTTGCCGAATCCCCCACAACCGGTACGAAAACCCTTTGCGCCCGCGGCACCCGGAAACGGATCATGCGCGCATGACCGACCGCTGGACCGTCACCACCGCCGACGTGACCGCCCCCGAGGCCACCGACCTGCTGCGCGAGTACTACTACGACGTGGCCAACCGCTACTACCGCCTGCACCTGGGCCGCGAGGGCACCCCGGAGGAACTGGAGTCCGGCCTCGCCGGCTCCCCCAGCGGCGACCTGGCCGCCCCCACCGGCCTCTTCCTGCTCGGCCGCTACGACGGCGCGCCCCAGTCCTGCGCCGGCCTGCGCCGCCACGACGCCACCAGCGTCGAACTCACCCGGGTCTTCGTCCGCCCCGGCCTGCGCGGCACCGGCGGCGGCGCCCAGCTGCTCGCCGCCGTCGACCGGGCTGCCCGCACCATGGGCGCCGAGCGGATCGTCCTGGACACCCGCCTCGACCTGGTCGAGGCCCGCGCCCTCTACCTGCGCAACGGCTACCGGGAGATCCCGGCGTACGGCGACACCGGCCCGTACTCCGAGGTCTGGTACGGCAAGGACCTCACCGAGCCGGGCCGCCACGGGAGTTGACCACCGGCACCGGCCCTGCCGCGCCCCTGCCCCGCCCTAGCGCGCCCCGGCCGCCCGGCGGCCCGCCAGGGCCGCGGCCAGCTCGGCGGCCGAGGGCGGGTTGGCGCCGGGGCGGGAGACGGTCAGCGCGGCGGCGGTGACGGCCTCGGCGAGGCAGTCGGCCAGATCCGTGCCGGCCGCGCGGGCGTGCAGAAGGGCCGCCATGAAGGAGTCACCGGCGCCGACGGTGTCCGCGACCGCGACCGGGACGGCCGCCACCCGCTCCCGGCGGCCCGCCGCGGTGAGCGCCAGGGCGCCCTCCGCCCCGAGGGTCACCGCGACCGTGTCGGGCCCCAGGGCGAGCCAGCGCTCGGCGACCGCCTCCACGGGCTCGCCCGGGTAGAGCCAGGCGAGGTCCTCGTCGCTCGCCTTCACCAGGCCGCTCAGCGCCACGCAGCGCTCGACCCGGCACACCGCCGCCGCCCGGTCGCCCATCAGCGCGGGGCGCACGTTCGGGTCGTAACTGACCGGCGCCCGGTCGCGCCACCGTTCCACCAGGGCGAGCACCGAGGCGGCGCCCGGTTCGGTGACCGCGCCGATCGAGCCGAGGTGGATCCCGGCGGGGGCGGTGGGGAGTTCGGTCGGCGGCAGCGTCCAGCCGATGTCGAAGGTGTACCCGGCCCGCCCCTGCCCGTCCAGCCGCACCACCGCCGAGGGCGTGCGGGCCACCTCGGCCGCCCGGACCACCACCCCGGCCGACTCCAGGTGGCGGCGGATCAGCCGCCCGTCGGCGTCCGGCCCCAGCTCGGTGAGCAGCACCGCCGGGCGGCCCAGCCGGGCCAGGCCGTACGCGACGTTCGCGGGGCTGCCGCCGGGGTGGACCCGGTCGGGGGCGCCGTCCGTCCGGACGATGTCGGCGACGCACTCACCGATCACCAGAAGGTGTGAAGCGGGGCTGGTCACGGCGGCTCCTGGCATCCGGTACGCGGGCGTCGTCCGGGGGCCACCCTACGCGGTGCGTCCGGGAAGGCGTCCGGGCACAGGAGTACGGCCGCCGGACCTGGCCAGGTTCTCCGACGGCCGTGGCCCCGTCCGTCAGGGGACGAAGCACTACGAACGCTAGCCCCGGCCCGGGGGCGCCGCCAGCACCGTGGTCCGTCCGGGGGACGCCCGCGTGTCGGCACCGTTGTGGCCGGATCCGGCGGGATCCGGCGGGATCCGGCGGGATCCGGCGGGACTCGGCCGGTCCCCGCCGGGCGGAGCTGACGGTCCAGTAGGGTCCGTGCCCGGTGCGCCGCGCACGCACCGCACGTCCGCCCCGTACGAAGTGTGGTGATCCCCCTTGCCCAGGACCCGTGCCGCCTCCGCCCTGGCACTCGCCCTCGGCGCGGTGCTGCTGTCCGCGAGCGCCCCGCCGGCCGCCGCCGTGGACGGTCCGGGCGATCCGGTCTTCCCCTCGCTCGGCAACCCCGGGTACCGGGCGCTCGCCTACGACCTGTCCTTCGAGTACCGGGCCGACACCCGGACCGTGGCCGGAACCGCGGTGATCACCGCCCGGACCACCCGGACCACGGCCGCCCTGTCGCTGGACGCGCTCGGGCTGGACGTGCACGCCGTCCGGGTCGACGGGCGGGCGGCCCGGTTCGCCGTCCACGACGAGAAGCTGACCGTCACCCCCGGGGAACCGCTGCGCCGGGGCAGCACCGCGCGGCTGACCGTCGAGTACACCGCCGACCCCCGCGCCGCCCTGCCGCACACCGGCTGGGTGCCGACCGCGAACGGCTTCGCGGTGGCCGGGCAGCCCGCCAGTGCCCACACCGTCTTCCCGTGCAACGACCACCCGAGCGACAAGGCCCGCTTCACCATCGCGGTGACCGCGCCGGATCCCCTGCTGGGCGTCGCCAACGGGGAGCTGGCGCAGACCGTGCCGCTCGGCGACGGCCGCACCACCCGGCGGTACGTCTCCCGCGAGCCGATGGCCACCGAACTCGTCCAGGTGTCCGTCGGCGACTACACCGTCCGCGAGCGCCCCGGCCCGCACGGGCTGCCGCTGCGCGACGTCGTACCGACCGCCCGGGTCGCCGAGCTGGCCCCGGCCCTGGACCTCACCGCCGACCAACTCCGCTGGGCAGAGCAGCACTTGGGACCGTTCCCGTTCGAGTCCTACGGCATCCTGCCGGTCGACAGCGACGACCCGGCGGCCTTCGGCTTCACCGGACTGGAGACCCAGACCCTCACCCTCTACAAGCCGGGCTTCCTGCGCCAGGCCGAACCGGCGATCGGCTCGCACATGATGCACGAGCTGGTGCACTCCTGGTTCGGCGACAGCGTCACCCCCGCCACCTGGGCCGACCTGTGGCTCAACGAGGGCCACGCCGACTACTACGGCCTCGCCTACCGCTACGAGCGCGGCTGGCCCGACGCCTGGGGCGACACCACCCTGACCGCCCGGATGCGCCGGGTGTACGGCCTCGGCGACCAGTGGCGGCACGACTCCGGCCCGGTCGCCTCGCCCACCGCCGACACGCTCTTCGACGACCAGCGCTACACCGGCGGAGCCCTGGTGCTGTTCGCCCTCCGGGAGAAGGTCGGCGCCGCCGCCTTCGACCGGATCGAGCGGACCTTCCTGCGCGAGCACCGCCACGGCACCGCCACCACCCGGGACTACGTCCGCACCGCCTCCGAGGTCTCCGGGCAGGACCTCACCGGCTTCCTGGACGACTGGCTGGACGGGCGGCGCACCCCGCCGATGCCCGGCCACCCGGACTGGACGGTGGCGCCCGCGACCACCGCACCGGACCCCGCCGGCGCCCGCCCCGCCGGGCCGCCACGGCTGACGGAGCACTCGGGAACGGTCTGACCCGCTTCGCGGCGTCCGACCGGCTTGCGGAGCTTTCGGACGCTCCGTCGCCGTTCGCCCGCCCGGGCGCGCCACCGTGCACGCCCGGGCGCCCCCGTGCGCCCCTGGCCGTCCGGGAACGGACGGGCCATGGTGGTCCCCACGGCCCGCCTGCCGCCCGGCCTAGCCCCGGCCGGCACGCGGGCCGTCCAAGCCCTCCCTCCCCGCACCACCGGGGCCGCGCCCGGAACCCGCCCGGGGAGCTGCGAAAATTCTTCCGACGGGCAGGCAACCCGGTCCGCCGCCCATCGCGTTCAGCAGCCGTGAGAACGACACGAACGAGGACGCGGCCCGCCGGGCCGCCACGGCTGACGGGAACGGTGCGGGAACCATGGCAGGGGCAGGGGCGGCAGCAGGATGACGGACGCGACACCGGACTTCACGGAGTTCGTCGCCGCCTGCGGCCCCAAGATGCTGCGCACGGCCTGGCTGCTCACCGGGGACCGGCACCAGGCCGAGGACCTGCTGCAGACCGCACTCGCCAAGGTCTGGCCCCGCTGGGAGCTGATCGCCCGCGAGCGGCCCGAGGCGTACCTGCGGAAGGTACTGGTCAACTGCCACGTCTCCTGGTGGCGGCGGCGCTGGACCGGCGAACTCCCGCACGAGGAGCTGCCGGAACCGGCGGTCGCCCGGGCCGACCCCTACGAGGACGTGCTGCTCGGGCAGGTGGTCGCCGAGGCGGTCCGCTCACTGCCCCCGCGCCAGCGCGCCGTGGTGGTGCTGCGCTTCTTCGAGGACCTCAGCGTGGAGGAGACCGCCGAGGTGCTGCGCTGCAGCACCGGAACGGTCAAGAGCCAGTCGCACCGGGCGCTGGCCGCCCTGCGCGGACGGCTCCCGGCCAGGGAACTGCTGCTGGACGGGGGACGTCGTGAACGCGTCTGATCCGCGCGAGGGCGCCGGGGTGGAGGAGGACGAGCTGCGCGTCCTGCTGCAGGAGGCCGTCCCGCCCCTGGCCGCGCCGAAGGACCGGATGGAGCGGGTGTTCGCCCGAGCGGCCCGGACCAGGCGGCGACGGCGCAACGCCGGCCTCGGGCTCGGCCTGACCGGCGGGCTGGTCGCCGCCGTACTGGCCGCCGCCCCGGCGATCGCCCCGAGCCCCGGGCCGGCGCAGGAGGCCGCGGGGCGGCCGACCGCCACCGCCTCCCCGCTCCCCACCGCAACGGGCGCCCCGCTCCGGTTCCCCGAGGTCGACGGGCTCCTCGCGACCCTGCCGCCGGGCTGGTTCTCGGAACCCGTCACCGGCGACCCGCACCAGGCCGTCGGGTACCTGGCCAACCGGCCGTTCAATCCGAACGGGCCCTGCTTCGGGCTGCCCGTCCCCTGCGGCGCATCGGCCGCGCAGCCGGCCCCCGACCGGGTACTGCTCACCCTGCGGCTGGTGAACGCGCCGGACACGGCCGGGCAGCCCGACGGAGCGACCACCGGGATGACGGAGACCCCCTTGGACAAGGAGTGCTCGACCCGCAACGGCAACCGGGAGCTCGTCGGCCGGCGGAGCGTCGACCTCAAGGGGCCCGCCCTGGTCGAGGTGACGGCCTGCGCCCTCGACCCCTCCGAACGGACCCTGCGGCAGGTGCAGCAGGTGCTCGACTCGATCCGGACGGCCGACCGCTGATCCCCTGACGCCCGGGCCGCCCCGCCCCGTCCCGGCCCCGTCGTCGCCGCTGCCGCCCGCACCCACCCGAAACGGAACCGCCATGTCCCTACCCCGTCGCGCCCTCGTGGGGCTGGCGCTGCTCCTGGTGAGCTGCGCCCCCGAGGCCCACGGACCGTCCACCGCGACCACCCCCGCCCCGACCGCCCCCGGCACCTCCGCCCCGGACCTCCCGGCCGAGCAGCCGGCCGTCGCCGTCGCCGCGCGCCCCGCACCTCCCGAGCTGCCGCGCCAAGTCCCGGGCGTAGGGCCGCAGTTGCGCAGCGCGATACCGGCCGGGACCCGGCAGGTGCTGGTGGTCACCGGCGACGGCCCCGAGGCCTCGACCGGGCACGCCGTGCTCTACCGCGACGACGGCGACGGGTGGCGCGCCGGGCCCGCCTGGCCGACCCGCAACGCCGTGCACGGCTGGACCACCGACCACCGCCAGGGCGATCTGCACTCCCCCGTCGGGGTGTTCACGCTCACCGACGCGGGCGGCCGACTGCCCGACCCGGGCGCCCGGCTGCCCTACCACCGGTCCGAGGACTTCGTGATGGGCGGCACCGGCTTCGAGGGGGAACCGCTGGCCGGCTCCTTCGACTACGTGGTCGCCATCGACTACAACCGGGTCCCCGGCTCGACCCCGCTCGACACCCGCCGCCCGCGCGGCACCGGGTACGGCGGCGGGATCTGGCTGCACGTCGACCACGGCGGGCCGACCCACGGCTGCGTCAGCATGACCGCCGACCGGATGCGGGAGCTGCTGCTCGCGCTCGACCCCGCGCTGCACCCGGTGGTGGTGATGGGGGACGCCCGGAACCTCGCCCGCTGAGCACGGACGCGGGCTCCGGGCGGGTCCCAGCGGGTTCCGGGCCGGCCCCGGCGGGTTCCGGGCGGGCCCCGGCGGGTTCCGGGCGGGCCCCGGCGGGTTCCGGGCGGGCCCCGGCGGGTTCCGGGCGGGCCCCGGCGGGCTGCGGTCAGGTCCGCGGCTCGGTGGTCCGGCCCCCGTCGAACCGGTAGGCGGTCTGGCCGAACCCGCCCTTGGCGAAGGCGAGGACCTTGGCCGGCCGCACCCCGAAGACCAGGGACGCGCCCCCGTCCTGGTGGGCGAAGCCGTCCGCCGTCACCCGGAACCGCCACTCGCCGTTCCACTTGGCCGCCCAGGCGGCCGCGAGACGTTCCAGCGCGGGGCGCGCGGTGACCCGCACGGCCACGCCCTCCACCACCACGTCGAGCCCCCGGTCCCAGCGGTCGCAGCCGGTGGTCAGCGCCACCTGCCGGTTCCCGCCCAGGTTCACGGCCTTCTGCTCCGCGGCGCCGGTGGTGAAGTGCAGCTGCCCGTCGAGCCACACGGCCACCAGGGGCGTGACGTGGGGGCGTCCGTCGGACCGCACCGTGGTGATCCAGAACAGCTGTGCCGATTCCAGCACCCCACGAACGGTCTCCCACGGCGTCGCGCCCGAACCGGGGTCGCTGAACCGTTCGTCGAACCGCGCATCCGGGTCGTTCGTGCTCATTCGTCGCTCCTGTCAGGAGGAAGTGGCCGGACACCACCACACCGCGATCGGCGGCTACCGGGCAAGGTGGCCGTCGGCCCCGGCCGTGGACGGCGACACGCCCCCCACCGTGCGCCCTTGCGGCCGGAGGGCCGTCGCGGCGACCCTTGGGACGAGCGACGGCCGGCACAGCCATGCCTTCGAAAGGGCACCCCCCATGCCTCAGGACACCGCGTTCACCCTCCCCTTCGACACCGCGACCAGCCCGGACGCCGACGCGGCCCGGCGGCGCAGCCTGCTCTGGAGCCGGCGGCAGGGGCTCGTCGCGGACCCGGTCGACGAGGCGCGCTTCCTGCGCTGGGACATCGCCGGGCTGATGGCCGTCTGGAACCCCCGGACGAGCGGGGCCCGGCTGGACCTGACCGTGGACGCCGTCGTGGTCGCCACCTTCCTCGACGACCACGTGGACGGCCCGCCGGCCGACCGGCCGGAGCGGGTGGACGCCGTCTGCGCGGACTTCGCCCGCGTCATCGCCGCAGGCGGCCGACCCCCGGCCGGGGCCGGGCCGCTGCTGCGGGCCTTCGGCGACGTGTGGCAGCGCCTCGCCGACGGCGCCTCCCCCGCCTGGCTGGAACGCACCGGACAGCACTGGCAGTGGTACCTCGGCGCGTACGCCCAGGAGGCCCGCAACCGCGCCCACCGACGCGTCCCGACCCTCGCCGAGTACGCCGAACTGCGCCGCCGCTCCGGCTTCGTGTACGCCATGCTGGACCTCAGCCAGAAGGCCTACGGCTTCGAACTCCCCGACCGGCTCTACACCCAGCCCGTGGTGCGCCGGATGGCCGACATCACCGCGGACGTCGTCGACACGCTCAACGACGTCCACTCCGTCGAGAAGGAGGAGTCGCGCGGCGACGTCCACAACCTCGTCCTCGTCATCGAGAACGACCCTGGCCGAGCCCGGAGTCGGGACCGCAGCCGGGACCACGGCCGGGACGGGGCCCCGGACCACGCGGACAGCATCCGGGAGATCCAGGGCATGGTCACCGCCTGGTGCGAGGAGTTCCTCGTCCTGGAGCAGCGACTGGCGAGCGGCGTCGGGCCGCGGGAGGCCGGCGCCGCCGCCCTGATCACCGACTGCATGCGCACGGCCATGAGCGGCTACCTGGAGTGGAGCAGGACCACCCGCCGCTACTCCCACCTCGTGCCCGCCGGCGAGGCCGCCCTCGCCGCCGACCTCGTGCAGACGAACTGACCGTCCCCGCAGGGAATTTCGACCCCGGGGCCCGGGCAATGGGCACTGGGCCCTAGGACTCCAGGGACTTGGCGGCGTCCCGGATGACGTCGAGGACGAAGTCGGGGTGCGACAGCATGGGGACGTGGCTGCTGTCGACGTCGAAGGTCTTCGCGCCCATCCGCTCGGCGGCGGCCCGTTCCAGGTCGGGGTTCACGGTGCGGTCGTTGTTCGCGACGATGTACCAGCTCGGCTTGGTGCGCCAGGCGGTGCCGGGGACCTGCTGGGCGAACAGGTCGGGGACGGGGACGGCGCCCGTCGCGAGGACCAGCTTCTGCTCGGCGGCCGGCAGGTCGCCGCAGAAGTCGCCGATGCCCGCCTCCAGCAGCCAGAGGCGCCCGTCGGAGACGCCGACGTGCGCGAAGACGGGCGTCGGGGGGAACTTCTCCTGCTGGCCCACCGAGGTCTCGTCCTCGTCCGGGGCGAGCGCGGCGATGTAGACCAGGGCGCCCACCCGGTCGTGGACGCCGGCCTTGGTGATCAGGGTCCCGCCGTAGGAGTGGCCGACCAGCACCACCGGGCCCGGCACGTGCTCGATGGCCCGGGTGACGCACGCGACGTCGCCCGCGAGTGAGTCGAGCCCGTGCTGCGAGCTGTAGACCTCGTGGCCCTCGGCCTGGAGCGTGGGGATGAGCTTGTTGAAGCACGACCCGTCGGCCCAGAGCCCGTGGGCGAATACGATGCTGGCCTTACCGGCCATGACGTCCTCCTTCGTCCTTCGTCGGTAGCGCGCCGTGACGGAACACGGACCACTGCGGCCAGTATCCGTTCGGTCACCGTGCGCGGCATCCCGGCCGCACGCCCCGGGCGCCTCCCCGGGCCGCGACGCTCCGGGGCCGCCCGTAACCCTTGCGGCGCGCTTTCGTTGGACCGGCCATGAAGAAGCGCAGCATGCTCGCCGTCGCCTCGCTCGCCGTCGGTGTGGTGGCCTCCCTGACCGCTCCGAGTGCGCACGCCAGCGAGATCGGCGGCCAGGAGGGCCTGCCCGGTCCGCTGACCAGCGCCCCGGACGCGGTGCCCGGGCAGGTCGGGGACGCGGGTGGCGTGGTCGGCCAGGCCACCGGCTACGTGACCGGCTCGGCGGACGGCCTGGCGCCGGTCACCCCCGCGTAGCCCTTCCCCGGACTCTCGGGGCGGGCCCGGGGAAGGGTGGGTGCGGCCGTCGTGCGGCTCCCCTCCCCGGGCCCGGGTCGGGTCAGGCGCGGAGGAGGTACCAGCCGCCCAGGCCGCTGCAGGCGGTGTTGACGTAGGCCCCGAGGCGGTAGCCGGCCGGGACGGGCTGGTACGGGCAGACCTGGAGTCCGGGCCGGGCGACCACCTGGAACCAGGAGCCGATGCCGCCGCAACCGGGCACCTGGTGGCCGGTGTTGACGTAGCCGGGCGGGATCGGAGAACCCGCGCAGGTCCAGATGCCGTCCCTGGCGAGCTGCATGAACCAGGCGTCGATGTTGGTGCAGCCGTTGCCGTTGGCGACGTGGGCGGTCAGGACGTAGCCGGGCGGGATGGGCGAGGTGCCGCAGGTCCACAGACCGTCCACCGGCAGGCGCATGTACCAGGAGTCGTAGCCGTCGCAGCCGGTGGGGTTGTGCCCGGAGAGCACGTAGCCGGCCGGGATCGGCGAGGTGGCGCAGGTCCAGATGCCGTCCCGTGCGGGCTGCTGGTACCACATGCCGGCGCCGTTGCAGCCGTTGTTGGTGTGCATGGTGAGGACGTAGCCCGGGGTGACGGGCGCGCCCCGGCAGATCCAACCGGGCCCGGCCGCAGCGGCCTTGGCGGCGGAGGCCGATGCGGCGGAGGCCCCGGTGGGTGCGGCGGAGGCGGGTGCGGCACCCGCTCCGACCAGGACGGCCACCAGCAGCGCGAGCGCCCCGGCCAGGGCGGCGAGTCGGCTTCGGAGGGCGGCGGTCGACGAACGGTCGAGCAGTCGGTCACGTAGTTCTGTCACTTCACACCAGTCCTGTCGGCAGGTCCGTAGGGCCCCGCACGGCGGCCGCGCGGGCGCCGGGGTGGTGGAACCGGTGCGACAGTAGCAAGGATTGGAACGCTCCAAGAGGGTTCCAGAGCAGCCAGCATGCCCACGTCAAAGGTTGGCCGGAAACGCTCGCCCGGACCGACCCGGGCGGGGCCGCTCCGGGCCGGAGCGGGGGCGGGCCGGTCAGGACATCGGGGCGCCCAGGTCCTGGGTCCACAGGGTGCCGGCGGGGCTGGTGGCGACGCCGACGCCGATGTCCTTGAAGCCGCAGTCGAGCATGTTGGACTGGTGGATCCCGCCGTCCATCCAACGAGCGAAGACGCTCGCCGCCGTGGTCGGGCCCCGGTCGAGGTTCTCGCCCCACTGGGACCAGCGGTAGCCGGCCGCGGTGATCCGGGCGTCCGTGCGGACGCCGTCCGGGTTCACGTGGTCGAAGAAGCCGCGGGCGGCCATGTCGTCGGAGTGCTTCTGGGCCGAGGCGTGCAGGCGGGGGTCGATCCGCAGCGGGGCGCAACCCGCCTTGGCGCGTTCGGCGTTGACCAGGTCCACCAGCTGCCGTTCCGGGTTGGGCTGGGGCGCGGCCGGGGTCGACCGGGTGGCGGTGGGCGAGGGCGTCGGGGTCGGGGTCCCGGTGGGGGTCGGCGTCGGCGTGGGGGTGGCGGTCGGGGTGTCCGGGACGGTCGCCGGCAGGGCCACCGGGGTGTCCAGGGCGGCGGCCGGGACGGTGGGCTCGGGCACCGCCGGGTGCGGCGGCTCGGTGGGGTTCGACCAGACCAGGGCCAGCGTGGTGACGGCCACCGCTGCGGCCGTACCGCCCGCCAGTGCGGCCTTGCGGGCGGCGGTGCCGGCCCAACCGCCGTGCGCGCCACCGCCGGTGGCCGCACCGGCCGCCGTACCGCCCGCGCCCGATCCCGCACCGGCCGCCGCCGTGTGGGCGCCCGCCGCGGCGGTCGCGGCGGTGTGCTGGAGGTGCAGCAGCGCGGGCGAGGCGGAGGGGATCGGGACCAGCGCGAGGCCGGCCAGCAGGCCCTCGGCCGGGAAGAGGTCGCGGCCCAGGCCGTCGCAGCCGGCGCAGCCGCGGATGTGCCGGGCGATCCGCTTGCGCCAGACCGAGTTCGGGGTGCCGTCGAACCCGGCGGTGACCTCGACGAGTTCGGGGCAGCGCGGGTAGGCGCCGAGGGCGCGGACCACGACCCGCCCGGCCTCCAACTGCTTCTTCATCCGCTGGACCCGCACGGCGGCGTGCGGCACGGTCAGGTCGAGGGCCTCCGCGAGTTCGGCGCGGGTGAGTTCGCCGGCGGCCTCCAGCCACCACAGGGCGAGCAGTTCACGGTCGTCCGGATCCAGCCAGCGGGTGGCCTCGGCCACCTCGCGGCGCTGGCCGGACAGGCCCAGGCGCAGGATGGTGAGGTCGGTGAAGTCGGCCCGGGGGTCCGGGACTTCCCAGGCCTCGTCCAGGCCGCCGACGGTGGGCTGCTGCTGCCCGGCGGCATGCCGGCGGCGGACCTGGTTCATGGTGATGGCGACCAGCCAGGAGCGGAAGGACTCCGGGTCGCGGAGCCCGTCCAGGCCGTCCAGGGCGCGGATCATGGTCTCCTGGGCCACGTCGTCCACGTCGGCGTGGCCGCGCAGGGCGCGGCCGGCCACGTTGTAGACGAGCGGCAGCCAGGTGGCGACCAGGGCCTCCTGGGCCTGTCGGTCACCTGCCTGCGCCGCGCGTACCAGGGTCGTCCCGGTCCTGTTCTGCACATCAGCGTTCATGGTCCGCACTCCGTCTTGCCGTGTTTCCGTCCGCCGCTGCCTCCTCGGAGACCTGTGGGGAGTGATCAGATAACAACAATGTGCGCGGAATCGGAAAATCGGACTGCCCGGTGGCCGGAGGTACCGGCCACCGGGGGCGAGCGGAGGCGGGGTGAGCGGAGGCAGGGGTCAGGGGACAGGGCTCAGGGGCGAGCAACGGGAACGAGGGGCGGGGCCGGTCAGGCCGGGGCGGCGAACACCTGGGTCCACCACGGGCCGTTGGCGCCGGTCCGCACCCCCACCCCGAGCTGCTTGAAGTCGCAGTTCAGGATGTTGGCGCGGTGGCCGGGGCTGTTCATCCAGGACTCCATCACGGCCGCCGGATCGCTCTGGCCCCGGGCGATGTTCTCGCCCCAGGTGCTCCAGCGGTAGCCGACCGCCTCGATCCGGTGGTCGGCGTGGTAGCCCTCCGGGCTGGCGTGGTCGAAGTAGTTGCGGTTGGCCATGTCGTCACTGTGCGACTGGGCCGCGCTGGCCAGCCGGGGCTCGGCGGCGACCGGGCCGCACCCGGCCTTGGCCCGCTCGGCGTTGACCAGGTCGACGACCTGCTGCGCGAACGCGGGGGACGACCCGCCACCCGCCGGGGCCGCGGCGGCCCGCTGGGCGGTGCCCGCGGCGGCGTTGGCGCTCGGGCGGGTGGTCGCCGGGCTCGGCTTGGCGGTGGCGGTGGCCGTCGGGGTCGGCGTCGCGGTGGGCTGGGCCGTCGGGGAGGCGGTGGCCGTCGCGGTGGCCGACGGGCTCGGGGTGGCCGACGGACCCGTCGCCGTCGGACTGCCCGAGGGCGGCACCGCGCCCGCGAGGCCCGCTCCCCCGGCGCCCGGCACCTGGATGCCCTCGTGCGTCCCCACCTCGGCGGCGACCAGCGAGTCGGCCGCGGCGGCCTGCCCGGCGAGGTCCCGGTCGCTCTGCTTGCCGCCGTACGCCGCGTAGCCCGCCCCGGCCAGCGCCGCGATCAGGCCCGTCCCGGCCACGGCGGCGACGACCGCGGTCACCGGCACGAACCCGCCGCGCCGACGTCCCCGGCGGCCGTGGCCGGTGTGCCGCTGGGCGGCCCGCCGCGCGGCCCGGCCACCCGGGCGGCCGGGGCCGCCGCTCCCGTCGGCGCCGCCGTCGCCGCCGCCGCTCGCCGGGATGACGGTCGTCCTGTCGTCGCTGTTCACGTGGCCACTGCTTTCTGTCCAGGTCGGCTGGTCGGGTGCCGACACCTGGGAGACCCCCCGGCGGAACGCCGATAACAGAAACTCCGAACGAATGTCCGGCGACTTGGTCACGTGATCCGGTCGAGCGCTCCGGTCGGCCGCCCCGGCGGGCCGAGCGGGCGCAGCGGGCCGGGCGCAGCAGACTCGACAGGCGCAGCGGGCGCAGCGGACTCAGCGGACTCAGCGGGCCGGGCTCAGCGGCCCGGGCCGTCCGGGGCCATGTCGTAGGTGACGAACATCGTCCGGGTGGCGACCTGGTCGTACTTGCTGCGCGCCCGGTGGTTGTCGTCCGCGGTGATCCAGCGCACGGTGCTCCAGCCGCGCTCGGCGGCGATCTCCCGCAGCCGGGCCAGCAGTTCGTCCACCGCCCCGCCGCCGCGCACCTCGGGCGCGACGAACAGGTCGTCCAGGAACCCGGCGACCGTGCCGTGCAGCGGCCGGGCGAACGGCCGGAAGTGCGCGAAGCCGACCGGCGTCCCCGCGCCGTCCCGGACCAGCAGCCCCTCCACCTCGTGCTCCGGGTCGTTGAGCCAGGACCACACCAGCTCGGCCTTCTCCTCCGGCATCGGCACCCGGTAGAACTCGCAGTACCCGCGGAAGAGTTCGCGCCAGCGCGGGTAGTCCCCCTCCTGCGGCGCACTGATGCTCCAACGGTTCACGGCGGCGGTGCTCAACTCGGTCTCCTCGCTGGTCGAACGGCTCGGGCCAGCATGCCGCCCCGTCGCCCGCCCGCCGATCTCCACCCCGGCCAACACCACCCGCCGCACACTCCACTCCGGCAGTTACCCCCGGGCCGTTTCCCCGGTTCCACCCGGGAGGGTGAAGGGCTTCTCCCCGCCGGACCCCATCGCCTACGGTGGGTCATCCCGACAGCACGGAACGGAGGTTCCGGCGGTGGACGAACCGACGGAGCAGTACCAGAGCTACAGCTGGCAGGACGAGGACGGAGGCCGGTACACCGCCCTCTACCCGGGCACCGAGGAGGCCGACGAAGCCGGCAAGGCGCGGCTGCGCGCCCTGGGTGCCCGCGCATCGGAGGACCTCGGGGCCGAACAGGAGCAGGAGGCGGGAACGGGGCGGCCGGGCACCGCCCGGGCCGGAGCCGGGTGGCGCCGGTCCGTCACCATCGACCTCAGGAACCCCACCCCGCTGCCCGGTCCGCAGCTCGACCCGCAGTGGCTCCGGGCCTGGTGCGAGGAGACCGGCGCGGCCCTCGCCGGGTTCACCCGGTCCTTCGCCGCCAGGTACGGCTTCCCGCCGGGCGAGAACGCCCTGGTCCACGCGACGGAGGCCGGCCGGCGGGCGGCGGACGCGCTCGGCGAACTGCTGCCGGTGCCCCCCGACCTGGCGACGCTCTACGGGGTGCTCGACCGGGCCTCCCTGCCCGATCTCGACAACGGCTACTTCATCCACCCGCCGGGCGCGGTGACGGGGCACGTCCGCGAGTACGGCGTTCCCGTCATCCAGGGCGAGCGCCTGGCGCTGGTCTTCGGCAGCGACGGCGCGGGCCACCTGTTCGCGACCGGACACACCGGACGGGTCTGGAGGTCGACCACGGCCTCCCACGACGGCGCCTTCGAACCCGCCGCCGCCACCCTGGAGGAGTTCCTCGACGGGATCGGCCGGCTGATCGCGGGCCCCTGAGCCCCTCCGCTCCTCCGGGCGGCCGGGCGGCCGGGCGGCCGGGCCGAGCACCCGGCCGCCCGGAGGAGCGGACTGCGGACTCAGAGCCGCTCGGGGACGGGGTTGCCGACCGCCTCGATGGCCCGGCGGACCGGGACCTTCACCAGGACGGCGAAACCGATCACGAAGAAGATCAGCAGCGAGATGATCGCCGAGCGGTAGCTGCCGGTGACCTGGTAGGCGAGGCCGAAGACCAGCGGGCCCATCCAGCTGGTGCCGCGGTCGCTGACCTTGTAGAGGCTGAAGTACTCGGCCTCCCGGCCGGCCGGGATCAGGTGCGAGAACAGCGAGCGCGAGAGCGCCTGGCTGCCGCCGAGCACCAGGCCGATCATGCAGGCCAGGACGTAGAACCAGACCGGCTGATGGGCCGGCATGAAGTAGCCGAGGGCCAGCGTGACCACCCAGCCGACCAGCGAGCCCAGGATGGTCTTCTTGGCGCCGTGCCGCTGGGCGATCCGGCCGAGCAGCAGGGCGCCGCCGATCGCCACGATCTGGACGATCAGCACCGCGATGACCAGGGTGCCCTGCTCCATGCCGAGTTCCTCGCTGCCGTACAGCGAGGCCTGCGAGACGACGGTCTGGATGCCGTCGTTGTAGCAGAGGAAGGCCGCCAGGTAGAGCAGCGTCAGCGGGTGCTTGCGCATGCTCTTGAGGGTGCGGCCGAGCTCGCGCAGGCTGCCGGCGGCCGGCTGGTCCGGCGCGGCCTCGGCGCGCGCCCGGACGACGCCGGCCCGGGAGGGCAGCCGCAGCATCGGGACGAGGGTGAACAGCGCCCACCACAGGCCGGCCGAGGCCAGGCAGATCCGCACGGCGGTGCCGGAGGAGAGGCCCAGCGCCTCGTGGCCCTGGAACAGCGCCAGGTTGGCGATCAGCAGCAGCCCGCCGCCCGCGTAGCCGTACGCCCAGCCCTTGGAGGAGACGGCGTCGCGCTCGTCGGGGGTGGCCAGGCCCGGGAGGTAGGCGTAGGAGAGCGCCACGGACACCGCGTACGAGATGTTGGCGACCACCAGCAGCGCGCCGCCGAGCAGGTAGCGGTCGCCGTCGAGGAAGAACATCCCCATCGTGGCGAGCGCGCCCACGTAGGCGAAGCCGCACATCAGCTCCTTGTGCCGCCCGGTGCGGTCGGCGACCGTGCCGGTCAGCAGCATCGCCGCGACCGAGATCAGCACCGAGAAGGAGACCGTGTACGGGAAGAACGATCCGGCGCGGATCGCCAGGCCGAGCGGGTGCACGTCGCCGGACGCGTCGGCGGCGTTCTTCGCCACCTCGGTCAGGTACGGCCCGAGGAAGACCGTCAGGACGGTGGCCGAGAAGGCGGCGTTGGCCCAGTCGTTGATGTACCAGCCGAACTGCATCCGGCGCAGGGCACGGCCGTCGTCGGCGGCCGCCGGCGGCGACGAGACGTCGTCCGGCAGGTGGTCCGTGGTGCTCATGGGCTCCTATTTCACTGTGCTGGAGCCGGTGCTGCCGTCCGTCCAGCAGCCGCGCTCGCCGAGGACGCCCTTCAGGACGTCGATGCGATCCGCCATGATGCCATCCACACCCAGGTCGAGGAGAGACCGGATCCGTGTGGCATCGTCCACAGTCCACACGTGGACCTGCAGGCCGAGGCGGTGGGCGGCCCGGACGAAGGCCCGGTCGACCACCCTGATCCCCCGGTGCCGCTCCGGCACCTGGGCGCACAGCCCGGCGAACGGCGCCCCACCCCGCGCCAGCGGGCCCGCCAGCGAGTGCAGCCGGAGCCGGGCCACCTCGCGCGGGCCCAGCGAGGTCGCCAGCCGGGGGCCCGCGGCGGCGCGCACGGCGGCGATCCGGCTGTCGGAGAAGCCGCCGACGCAGACCCGGTCCCAGGCGTTCGTCCGGCGGATCGCCTCGACCAGCGGCCGCACGGCGGGCGCCGCCTTCACGTCCACGTTGAACCGGGCCGCGGGGAACGCCCCGAGCAGGTCCTCCAGCAGCGGCACCGGCTCGGTGCCGCCGATCCGGGCCCGCCGGACGGTCTCCCACGGCAGCTCGGCGACCGCCCCGGCCCGGTCGGTCACCCGGTCCAGCCGGGAGTCGTGGAAGGCCACCAGCACACCGTCGGCGGTGGCGTGCACATCCGTCTCCAGGTAGCGGTAGCCCAGCGCCACGGCGGCCTCGAACGCGGCGAGCGAGTTCTCCGGGTGCCCGAGCTCACCGCCCCGGTGCGCGAAGGCCAGCGGCCCCGGGTGGTCGAGGAAGGGGTGCATGCGGTGCTCCGAGCTGCTGGGAAGGGACGCCGCGCGGCCCGCTCCGACGGCGCCTCGGGACCGCGCGCGTTACAGTATTACGCACCCTGTCAAGGAGTAACGGCCATGGGCGTCGGCTCCGGCGACGCCCCGGCAGTGACGAGCCGATGGATCTGCGCGGTCACCAGACCGGTGGGCAGGGCAGGGGCGAGCGCGGTGTCGTCGCCCTTGTAGAACACCGCGCGGTTGTCGCCGACCGCCGCGTACAGGTAGAGCCGGGTGAACCCGCCCCGGCCGGCCATCGCCCCGGTGGGCGACAGGAGACGGAAGCCGACGACCGGCACCTCCAAGGCCTGGAAGGCCACCGGCTCGACCTCCAGCGGCTCGGCGCCGGACCGGTCGTTCAACCGGAGGCTCGTGCAGCCGCCCCCGTGGACGGCGTCCCGCAGCGCCTCGAAGTCCGCCCGCGCACGGCCGCCGGGGACGCCGGCCAGCTGGACCGACGTCCGGTTGCCCGGGTTGTTGTCGCCGGTGACGTACGTGAGCCGGGCGGAGTCGGCCGACTGCTCGATCATGGCGTCGAGGACCGGCGCACAGGCCGGCTTCCGCTGGGCAGCCCTGGCGATCGTCGCCACCGTGGCGTCGGACGGCGGCGCCTCGTCCTCGGTGGTGGTGCCCGGCGGCAGCTCGGCGACGGGCGCCAGCGCCGCCCGCAGCTGCTCGCCGGACAGTGGGGCGAGCGGCCGCCAGGCCGTCGCGGCCTCCGGCGGGACGGTGGCCGGCGCCTTGGGCACCGGAGCGGACGCGGTGGGCCGAACGCCCGGGTCGGCCGTGCAGCCCACCGCGAGGGCGAGCAGCGCCAGGGCCACCAGTACCGTGCGTGCGGCGTGCCGTGCCAAGGATCTCCCCCGTCTCCCGCCCTGCCGACGGTTCGCCCCTCGGAACGGGGCGGCGGCGGGCGCGGCCATTATGGCCGCGGGGTGCGGCGGTCCGCCTCGGGTTTTCCGTCCTCGAACGGTCCGGTGGCCGGGGGCCCGTCGAGCTCCTCGGTGCGGCGCAGGTCGTAGAGGTAGGACTTGCCGGCCTTCCAGCTGCGCCAGGGGCCGAGCGGCGGGAACGGCCCCTGGCCCGGACGGCCGGACAGCGGCCAGCCGTTGGCGGTCCCGTCGGCGTCCACGGTGCACCAGCCCCGCTCGGGCAGCCACCGGCACCACACGTCGAGGTCGAGGCGCTTGAAGGACGGCCGCCCGTTGAACTCGCCGTCCCGGCGGTAGCGGTAGGCCAGGCCGTCCGACCGGCGCACGAACTCGATCGACACGGACGCTCCCCCTCACCGGTCAACTGCTGGACGGGAAAGGCTACGTGCCCGGGCGGTCGGGGTGCGGGGTCGGGGGGCCGCGCGGATGCTGGGGGTGGAGGTGGCGGCGGATGGGGTTGCGGCGGTTGGCGGAGGTGTCGCGGGAGGTGGCGGCGGAGCCCGGGCGGCGGGCGAAGGTGGGCCTGTTGGCGGGGTGCCTGCGGGAGCTGGGCGCCGAGGAGGGGGCGGCGGCGGTGGTGCTGCTGTCGGGTGAGGCGCAGCGCTTGCGGACGGGGGTGGGGTGGGCGGCCCTGCGGGAGTTGCCGGCGCCGGCGGTGGAGGCCTCCCTGGGGGTGCGGGAGGTGGAGCGGGAGCTGGAGCGGATCGCCGGGGTGCACGGGGCGGGGGCGCAGGCCGAGCGGCGGCGGCTGCTCGCGGGTCTGTTCGGGCGGGCGACGGAGGTGGAGCAGGGGTTCCTGCGGGCGGTCCTGGTCGGGGACCTGCGGCAGGGGGCCCTGGACGCGCTGGTCGGGGACGCGGTGGCGCAGGCGGCCGGGGTGCCGGTGGCGGCGGTGCGGCGGGCGTTGATGTTCCGGGGGTCGGCGCGGGCGGTGGCGCGGGCCGCGCTGGCCGGTGGGGCGGAGGCCCTGACGGGGTTCCGCCTGGAGGTGGGGCGGCCGGTGCGGCCGATGCTGGCGGCGTCCGCACCGGACGTGGCGGCGGCGCTGGAGCGTACGGGTGCGGCGGCGCTGGAGTGGAAGCTGGACGGGATCCGGGTGCAGGTGCACCGGGACGGCGGGGAGGTCGCGGTGTTCACCCGTGGCCTGGAGGACATCACGGCGCGCGTCCCCGAGGTCGCGGAGGCGGCGCTGGCGTTGCCGTTGCGGTCGGCGGTGCTGGACGGCGAGGCGATCGCGCTGGGCGCGGACGGGCGGCCGCGTCCGTTCCAGGAGACCGCGGCGCGTACCGCCACCCGGCGGGATCCGGACCGGTTGCGGGCCGAAGTCCCGCTCAGCGTAAGGTTCTTCGACCTGTTGCACCGGGACGGTGCGGACCTGGTGGACCGGCCGGGCCGGGAGCGCTGGGCGGCGCTGGCCGGGGCGGTGCCGGAGGGTCTGCGGGTGGCCCGGATCGAGACGGAGGACCGGGCGGAGGCCTCGGCGTTCTTCCGCGGGGCGCTGGCGCTCGGCCACGAGGGGGTGCTGGTGAAGGACCCGGCGGCCGGGTACGCGGCCGGGCGGCGCGGGGCGGGCTGGATCAAGGTGAAGCCCCGGCACACCCTGGACCTGGTGGTGCTGGCGGCGGAGTGGGGCAGCGGCCGGCGGCGGGGGTTCCTGAGCAATCTGCACCTGGGGGCGCGGGCGGCGGGCGAGCCGGGCCTCGGCCCGTGGGTGATGCTCGGGAAGACCTTCAAGGGGCTGACCGACGCCACGCTCGCCTGGCAGACCGCCGAGTTGCTCGCCCGGGAGGTCGACCGGGACGCCCGCACGGTGCGGGTGCGGCCGGAACTGGTCGTCGAGATCGCCTTCGACGGCCTCCAGCGCAGCCCCCGCTACCCCGCCGGGCTGGCCCTGCGGTTCGCCCGGGTGGTGCGGTACCGGCCGGACAAGAGCGCCGCCGAGGCCGACACCGTGGCCGCCGTCAGGGAGTTGGCCGCCGCCGAGGGCCTGTGAGGCCGTCCGCGCCGCCCCGTCCGACGGCCTGGCGCCGGTTGAAACGCATTGCGCGGCAAGGGCGTTCACGCAGGAGCCGAATCGGCCATTCTTGCCGATCCGTCCGCCCTACCGCTCCGTAGGCGGACCAGCGGCGGCTAGGTTAACCGTGACAACGAGAGGCGGCCGCCGGGCAGCCGGCGGCGCCCTGGCGAGAGGTGCCGACATGCAGGTGAGCGTCGACCGGGACCGTTGCTGCAGCTCCGGAATGTGTGTGATGAACGTGCCCGCGGTCTTCGACCAGGACGAGCGGGACAGCCTTGTGACACTTCGCCAGGTCGTGCTGCTGCCCGAGCAGTTCGACGACGTCAGACTCGCCGCCGAGCTCTGCCCGGGCCGGGCGATCAGCGTCACCGAGGACGGGCCCGCCGAGGCCGAGGTCTGACGGTCCCCACCTGCGGCCCCGCAGGCCGCCGGGAGGCCTCCCTGCACCCGGCAACCCCACGAGGACACCCGCGACACGAGGAGACCCCCGCCTTGACCGCCGTACCCACCGCCCCCGCCGCACCCACCGCCCCCGCCGTCCCGCTGCTGCCGGCCCCGCACTCCAGCGGCTGCCCGTTCGGCCCGCCGCCCGTGTACACCGAGGCCGCCGCCACCGCGTCCATGACCAGGGCCGAACTCCCCGACGGCGACGCCTGCTGGCTGGTCACCGGCTACGCCGAGGTCCGCACCGTGCTGTCCGACCGCCGGTTCAGCGCCGACGTGCGCCACCCGGCCTTCCCGCTGCTGGTCGCCGGCGCCCGCGAGGAGCTGGTCACGGGCAAGCCGAACTTCCTGCGCCTCGACGACCCCGAGCACGCCCGCCAGCGCCGTATGGTCACCGGGGACTTCCTGGTCAAGCGGGTGGAAGCGCTGCGCCCGGAGATCCAGCGGATCGTGGACGAGGCACTGGACCGGATGACCGCGGGCCGGACCACGGCCGACCTGGTCACCGAGTTCGCGCTGCCGGTGCCCTCGTTGGTGATCTGCGAGCTGCTCGGCGTGCCGTACCAGGACCGCGACCGCTTCCAGGGCCTGAGCCGCACCCTGCTCAGCCGGGACAGCACCGTGGAGGAGCTCCGGGTGGCCCAGGACGAGGTCCAGGACTACCTGCGCGACCTGACGGCCCGCAAGCGCGCGCAACCGGAGGACGACGTCCTGAGCCGGCTCGCGGCGCGGGACGACCTGAGCCCGGACGACGTGGCCGGCACGGGCGTGCTGCTGCTGGTCGCCGGGCACGAGACCACGGCGAACATGATCGCGCTGTCCACCGCGCTGCTGCTGGAGCACCCGGAGCAGGTCGCCAGGCTCGCCGACCCGGCCGCGCTGCCGGGCGCGGTGGAGGAGCTGCTGCGGCTGCTGACCATCGTGCACACCGGGCTGCCCCGGGTGGCGGTGGAGGACGTGGAGTTGGGCGGGGTCACGGTCCGGGCCGGGGAGGGCGTGATCGCGATGCTGTCCACGGCCAACCGGGAGGAGGCGGTGTTCGGCGGCGCCGGGCACCGGTCGACGGACGAGCTGGACCTGGACCGGGACGCCCGGCGGCACCTGGCCTTCGGCTTCGGCGTGCACCAGTGCCTGGGCCAGCCGCTGGCCCGCGCCGAGCTGCAGATCGCCCTGGAGACGCTGTTCCGGCGGCTGCCGGGGCTGCGGCCGGCCGGGGAGCGCGCGTTCCGCACCGAGTCGTTCATCTACGGGATGCGGTCGTTGCCCGTGACCTGGTGATCCTGCGCGGCGGCGGTCCTCCACTCCGGTGATCCTGCGCCCCGGTGCCCGCCGCCCGGCGGCCCCGGCCGCCGGGTGCCGGGTGCGCGGGTCACCCGGCTCGCCCCGGCGCCGGGGCGGGGGCAGGCTGGAGGGGCGAGGGACAGACCCGGCCCGACCGCGCCCGCGTCCGGGCGCGCCGGGGCCGGCCGAGGAGACGGAGCCCGCGATGACCGACATGAGCGAACGCTCCGCAGTGAGCACCGACCGCGAGCAGGACGTCCGGGCCGCCGATCCGGAGGAGGGCGTCACCTCGATGCAGAACCTGCACGCACAGGACACCTCCCAGGCGGAGGGCGACCCCATCCTGGACGAACCCGGCGCGAGGGGCCCGGACCGGGTCTGACCGTCCGCCACACCGATCCGACCGCCCGGCGGGACCGGGCGGTCCTTGTGACCGCAGGTGTCGCTGCCCGGATGGTGGCGCACCGGCGGGGGAGGATAGGCGCATGACCGAACACGATCAAACCGACCGGCAGACCCGGCCGCCCGCGGACCCGCGCACCTCGTGGGCGACCTGGACCACCCAGTCGATCATCAGCGGCCCCGGCGGGGTCACCACCACCGAGGTCGGCCCCATCTCCGGCGACCTCACCGTGCACACCACGTGGGTGGACGGCGAGGCGCGGCTGACCGTCCAGTACACCGGGGCGCTGGACTGGTACACGGTGTCCGGCAGCCCGGTCGCCGCGACGGACGAGAGCACCGCGCGGGCCGTCCACCAGGCGATGGTGAACGGCGTCAAGACGGGGCACGGAGCGGTCGCCCCGCCCCCGGCCCTCGGCGGCTGACCGCACCCCTCGTACGGGTCGGGACGGCCCCCGGCGCGCAACGGCGCGGCCCCCGCGTCCGGCCGACCGGGCACGGGGGCCGGACACTCGGGCCGGACGCGGGGCTCGGACACGGGGCTCGGATCAGCGGGGGGGGCGCGGCTGCCGCTACTCGGTGATCTCCACCCCGCGCCAGAAGGCCACCCGCCCCCGGACGTGCTCCGCCTCCGGCTTCGGGTCGGCGTAGTACCAGGCGGCGTCCGGGTTGGCCTGCCCGGCCACCTCCACCGTGTAGTAGTTCGCCGTGCCCTTCCAGCTGCACACCGTGGTGGTGTCGGAGGGCCGCAGGAACTCGGCCCGGACCGCCTCCCACGGGAAGTAGTGGTTGCCCTCGACGAGGACGGTGTCCTCGCTCTCGGCGACGACGGTGCCCTGCCAAATCGCTGTGGTCATGGGCCGATTGTGCCGCACGGGCGCGCCCGCGACCCGCGCTTCGGGGGGATCGCGCGGCTCGGCGGCTCGGGACGTCCGAGGCGGTTCAGGGCAGCGGGTGGGCGTGCACCGGCAGGTGCGGGGTCTGGTGGCCGCCGCTGGCGAGCATCCGGACCTCCCCGGCCTCGCTGATCTCGGCCCGGACGATCCCGCTGGCGTCCTCGTAGACGGGGTGCCCGCCCGGGCCCTTGGCGCTGGTCCGGACGACCACGACCACGTCCTGCGGGGCCTGGGTGCCGGGTGTGCCGGGGAAGGTGAGGGCGTAACGGTCGACGGGTTTCATCGGCGGATCCTGCTCCTCGCGTCTCAGACGGTCGTCCCGGCGGCACGGGCGTGCGAGCCCCGCACCTCCAGCTCGTCGAGCAGCCGGGCGGTGGCCTCGGCGACCGCGTCCACGGCCCGGTCGAAGGCCTCCCGGTTGTGGGCCGCCGGTGCCCGGAAACCGGACACCTTGCGGACGTACTGCAGCGCGGCGGCGTGGAAGTCCTCCTCGCCGGCGTCGGGCGTGACGGGCGGGCGCAGCGTCTTGATGTTGCGGCACATGAATCCAGTCTTGCGCGCGGGGGCCGCCGAGGCGAGCCCCCTGCTCCGCACGCCCCCGATTCGTCACACGGGCCTCACGGGGACGTCATCCGGGCCGATTAGGATTCTCGACGAACGAATTCCCTCGCCACGCACCCGCCGCGCACCCCGCCGCCCGAACCGCCCGCACCCGCCACGCACCCGCCACGCACCCGCCGGGCGCGGGCATCACCCCGGAGTCACCCCTTGCCTCTCGCGCTGTTCGCGCTGGCCGTCACCGCTTTCGCCATCGGGACCACCGAATTCGCCGCCATGGGGCTGCTCCCCCAGGTCGCCGACAGTCTGCACGTCTCCATCCCGCAGGCGGGCTGGCTGATCTCCGCGTACGCGCTGGGGGTGGTGGTCGGCGCGCCGCTGCTCACCGCGCTGGCCGCCGGGAAGCCCCGCAAGGCGGTGCTGGTGGCGCTGGCCGGGCTGTTCGCGACCGGCAACCTGCTGTGCGCGCTGGCCCCCGACTTCTGGACGCTGGCCGCCGCACGGCTGATCACCGGGCTGCCGCACGGCGCGTTCTTCGGCGCCGGGGCGGTGGCCGCCGCCGAGCTGGTGGCGCCGGACCGGCGGGCCCGGGCGGTCGCGGTGATGTTCTCCGGGCTGACCGTCGCCAACATCGTCGGCGTCCCGGCCGCGACCCTGCTCGGCCAGCACCTGGGCTGGCGGGCGACCATGCTGGTGGTGGTGCTGATCGCCGCCGCCGGGACGCTCGCCATCGCCCGGCTGGTGCCGGCCCTCCCCTCCCCCGGCCAGTCCGGGCTCCGGCACGAGCTGCGGGCCTTCCGCAGCGGGCAGCTGTCGCTGGCGCTGGCCACCGTGATGGTCGGCTGCGGCGGGATGTTCGCCTGCTACAGCTACATCGCGCCGCTGCTCACCGAGGTCTCCGGGTACGCGACCGGTTCGGTGACCGGGGTGCTGGCGCTGTTCGGGGTGGGGATGACGCTCGGCAACGTGATCGGCGGGTTCGCCGCCGACCGGGCGCTGCGGCCGACCGTCTGCGTCTCCTTCCTGCTGCTCTCGGCGACGCTCGCGCTGTTCGCGGTGACCGCGCACGCCCGCTGGTCGGCGGCCATCACGGTGGTGCTGATCGGCCTGTTCGGCTTCGCGATCGTCCCGGCGGTGCAGACCCTGGTGCTGCAGAAGGCGCGCAGCGCGCCCACCCTGGCCTCGGCGACGGTGCAGGGCGCGTTCAACCTGGCCAACGCCCAGGGGGCCTACTTCGGCGGGCTGGCCCTGGCCGCCGGGCTCGGCTGGACCTCGCCGACCCTGGTGGGCGCCGGCCTGGCCGCGGCCGGCGCCGTGGTCGCGGTGCTGGCCTGGGCGGCCGACCGGCGCCCGCCCGCCCCGGTCCCGGTGGAACCGTCGGCGGAGCGGACGGGCGTGCCACTGACGCCGGCCCCGACCCCGGCCTCGGCGCCGACCCCGTAGGAGTCAGCCGCGGCGCAGCGCGGTGAGCTCCGTCGGGGCGGCGCCGCGCCACCAGGTGGGGTCGGCGGAGCCGTCGGTGGTGCGTCCGTCGCGGTGGACGTAGTGCCGGACGTCGCGGCCCGGGTCGGCGAACTCGCCGGCCAGGGCGCGCTCCAGCCACTCCGCGCCGAAGCGGAAGGCCTCGGCGGCCACCCCGCCGAGCGGGTGGAACTCGTCCTCGTAGACCCGCAGCTCCTTCGGGGCCCGGACCCGCTCGAAGCTCGCCAGGGCCTGGGTGAGGTCGGTGAGCTCGTCGAACTCGCCGATCCCGTAGAGCACCGGGCAGGTGATCTCGGCCACCAGGTCGCCGAGCGGCATGCGGTGGGCGAGGTCGCGGTCGAAGGCCTCCTCGTCGGTGTACCCGGCCATGTACATGTAGTTGTTCTTGAAGGTCGGCTGGGCCCGCTCGAAGATCGTCGCGAAGTCCCCGGTGACGGCCTCGAAGGCGGCGAGCGCGGCGATCCGGCGGTCGGTGGCGGCGGCCCGGGAGCCCCAGTAGCCGCTCATCGAGATGCCGAACATGCCGATCCGCTCGGCGTCGACCTCCGGGAGCTCGGCCAGGTGGTCGAGGTAGCGGCCGATCGCCCGCTCGTAGTTGCCGAGGTCGACGGTCAGCCCGCCGGCCCGGGTCTGGCCCTGGCCGGGGCCCTCGATGGAGAGCGCGACGATGCCGCGGGAGGTGTAGTAGCGCTCGGCCGCCCAGATGTAGTCCTCCTTGATCATGTCCATCCCGGGGCCGAGGATGACGGCGGGCGCGTTCTCGACCCGCCCGGCGGGCAGGTGCAGCAGGGCGTGGATCGTCGAGCCCTCGAAGTCCAGCACCACCCGGCGGACCCGGCCGTCGCGCAGGGCGCCCAGGCGGTCCACGCAGTGGTCGGCGTGGGCGCGCAGCACCGCCTTGCGCGGGTCGGTGGCGTCGAAGATCGAGTACTGCGCCCGGCCCCACATGACGGCGGCCCGCAGGTAGAGGTCGGCGGCGGTCTGCGCGAAGCCCGCGCGCTCGTGGTGGGCGGCGCGCTCCTCGGCCTGGCCGGCCACCGTCGCCCACGCCTTGGGCAGCATGGCACCGCTCCTGACCAGGGCGAAGACCTTGGCGAAGTCGGTGTGGTCGTGGCCGAGCTGCTCCATGGTCCCGACGGCCTCGGGGTGCAGCGCGTCGAAGCCGCCCTGGGCGAGGGCGATGTCCAGGGCCCAGTTCTGGCCGGTCGAACGAATGGTCATGACGGTCTCCTCCTGGAGCGGTGTAGATAAGTACTTAGCGAGTAAGTACTTATCCATTAAGTACTGAGGCTAGTCTGTTGTCAACCCGCCGAGGAGGAACCCACCATGACGACCGCACCGCCGCCCGCGCCCGAACGCGCCCAGGCACTCGACCGCCTGGCCCGCGCCGCCTACCGGCTCAGCGCCGCGGACTCCCGGCTGCGCGGGCGCGCCACCCGCACCCCGGGCGCCCTGTCCCTCACCCACGCCCGCGCCCTGCGCACCCTGGCCGAGCGGGGGCCGCTCAGCATCACCCAGCTCGCCGCCGGCACCGAGACCACCGGCCCGGCCACCACCCAGCTGGTGAACGGCCTGGTCACCGCCGGCTACGTCACCCGCACCCGCCCGCCCGAGGACAAGCGGTCCGTCCTGGTCGCCCTCACCGAGGACGGCCGGGCCCGGCACGAGCAGCGCCAGGCCGCTCTGGCCGAGGCCCTGCACGCCGACCTCGACGACTACGACGAGGAGGCCCTGGACCGGGCCGCCGAGGTGCTGCGCCGGCTGTCCGCCGTCTACGACCGGCTGTAGCGGCGGACCGCCGACCCGGCGTGCCTAGACCTCCCGGTGCGCCTCGGCGAGGAGCAGGTAGCCCTCGCCGTTGGCCTTGATCCCGGCCCGCTCCTCCTCCGTCAGCTCCCGACGGACCTTGGCCGGGACCCCCGCGACCAGCGAGCCGGGCGGGACGTCCATCCCCTGGGTCACCACCGCGCCCGCCGCGACCAGCGAACCGCCGCCGATCCGGGCGCCGTTGAGGACGGTGGCGTTCATCCCGACCAGGACGTCGTCCTCGACGGTGCAGCCGTGCAGCACCGCGTTGTGGCCGACCGAGACCCGCTCGCCGACCACCAGCGGGAAGCCGGGGTCGGCGTGCAGGGTGCAGTTGTCCTGGATGTTGCTGCCCGTGCCGACGGCGATCGACTCGGCGTCGCCGCGCAGCACCGCGCCGTACCAGACGCTCGCCCCGGCGGCGACGCTGACGTCCCCGACCACGACGGCGTTCGGCGCGAGGAAGGCGCCCGGGTCGACGGCGGGCACCTTGCCCCCGACGGTGGCGATCAGCGGCTCTGCCATGACTGGTCCTCCTGGTGGTGATCGGCTGCACTGTCGCCGGTCAGCGTAGGGGGACGGTCAGGGCGCGGGGAGGGCGAGGTCGGGACCGAGGCCGGGGGCGGGGGCGGGAGCGGCGGGCGACTGCTGCGGGCCGCACAGGGCGGTGGCGGTCAGCCGGTTCCAGGCGGCGGTGGCGGCCCTCCCGTCGCCGACGTCGTAGGCGGTGACGACCGAGGCGAACTGGCGCCTGCCGTCCGCCGAGCCGAGCATCAGGGTGTTGTACCCGGGGATGCCGCCGGCGTGGCCCCAGAAGGTGCCGCACGGGGTGTCCACCCGCTGGAGGCCGAGGCCGTAGCCGCGGCCCCCGCCGGTCGCGGTGGTCCGCTGCATCTCGGCCAGTTCGGCCGGGGGCAGCAACCGGCCGCCGAGCAGCGCTCCGAGGAAGGTGGTGAGGTCGGCGGTGGTGGAGATGCCGGCGCCGGCGGACCCGGCCATCGAGGGGTCGAGCAGGGTGACGTCCACCGGGCCTTCGGCGGTCTTGAGGTAGCCGTGGGCGTGCGGGCCCGGGACGAAGGGCGAGTTGCCGGGCATCGAGGTGCCGGTGAGGTGCAGCGGGCGGATGATCCGGCGGGTGACCTCCTGCTGCCAGCTGTGTCCGGTGAGCTTCTCGATGATCATCCCGACCAGCACGTAGTTGGTGTTGGAGTAGGCCCAGTCCTGGCCGGGCGGGAAGGCCGGCGGGTACGTGTTCGCGATGTCGACCAGGTCCTGGAGGGAGTAGGGCCGGAAGCGGCGGCCGTTCAGCCAGCCCTCGTCGGTGGACTCGAAGGCCGGGTCCTGGGTGTAGTTGGCGACGCCGCTCGTGTGGTCGAGCAGTTGCCGGACGGTGATCGCGGCGCTGTTGGGCACCACGCCGGGCAGCAGGCACTCCAGCCGGTCGTCGAGGTCCAGCCGGTGTTCGCCGACGAGTTGGAGCAGGGTGGTGGCGACGAAGGTCTTGGTGGCGCTGCCGATCCGGAACCGGCCCTCGGGGTCGGCGGGGCCACCGGTGCCGAGGTCGGCGACACCGGTGGCGTTGCGCCACTCCAGCCGGCCGTCCTCCCGGACGGCGGCCAGGGCGGAGGTGGCGTAGCCCGGGCCGGTGAGGCCGGCCAGGGCCGCGTCCGCGGCGGCCCAGTCGGCCCGCCCGGCGGCGGAGTCCGTCCGGTCGGCCGGGTCGGCGGCGGTGAGGTGGAGGGCGCCGCGGCAGTCGGCGGCCGGGCGCGGTGCGGCGGGTGCGGCGAGGGCTGCCGGGGCGAGGGTGGCGAGCAGGCCCGCGGCCGCGGTGGCCGTGACGGCGGCGCGCAGCAGCGGACGACGGAGCCTCCGGACCGGGGCGGTCGGATCGGCGGTCATGCCGGTCTCCCTGGGTCAGGGCGCCGGAGCGTCAACTCCGACTGTTTCCATGGGCCTTGACACCATGGCAGGACCGGTCCGCAGCCGTCGTCAGCCTCCCGGAGGGCCCGCTACCCCGACCGTGGCCCGGGGCCGTACCCCGAGAGGTCTCGGGGTACGGCCGGGGGCCGGGCCCAGGACGGGCCCTCGCGGTGGGTCAGGACACCGGGGCCTTGGTGCGCAGGACCTCGATGAAGGCGCGCAGCCAGGCCGGGTGGTCGGGCCAGGCGCGGGCCGAGACGACCACGCCGTCCACCACCGCCTCGCCCTCCACGAACTCGGCGCCCGCCGCCTTGATGTCCGGGGCGAGCGCGGGGTAGGCGGAGGTGCGGCGGCCGTCGAGCACCCCGGCGGCGGCGGTGATCAGCGGGCCGTGGCAGATCTGCGCGACGGGCTTGTCCCCGGCGAAGAAGTGCCGGGCGATCCGCTGCACGTCCGGGTCGTTGCGCAGGTACTCGGGCGCGCGGCCGCCGGGGATCACCAGGGCGACGTAGTCGGCCGGGTCGACGTCGGCGAAGGCGAGGTCGGCGGGCCAGGTGTACCCGGGCTTCTCCGTGTAGGTGTCGTAGCCGTCCACGAAGTCGTGCACCACGAACTGCAGGAGCTTCTTGGTCGGGGCGGCGATGTCGACCTGGTAGCCCTCCTCGCGCAACCGCTGGTACGGGTAGAACACCTCCAACGACTCGGCGGCGTCCCCGGTGACGAGCAGGATCTTCGATGTCATCGCCGACATCCCTCCACGTGATCGAACCTCGGTCCTGGTACGGGCCCGGGCGCGGTGGCCGCCGCACCCGGGCCCGCACCAACCTCCCGTACCGGCCGCGCCGTTGGCAACAGGGCGCACCAGGCTTACGGCGGCGCACCACCCGGCGCGCGCGCCGGCCGCAAGCCGTGCGCGCCGGGGCGGGGGTGGGTGGGGCGGTGGGTGCGGTGCCCGGCTGTGGGGAGGTTGCGGGCGAGGCCTAGACTCTCGTGCTGCCTGCCCACCGACCGTCCACGACCCGTCCACCGGCCGTCCACCGGCCGCGGCCGGAACCGCCCCGGAGGAGCTCATGACCGATCGCACGACCTACCTCGTTCTCCCCGGGTACCAGAGTTCGGGCCCGGAGCACTGGCAGACCCGTTGGGAGGCCGCCGACCCGGAGGCCTTCCGCCGGGTCGAGCAGGCCGACTGGGACCACCCGGACCGGGCGGACTGGGTGGCGCGGGTGGACGCGGCGGTGGCCGCGGCCGCCGCCGACGGGCCGGTGGTGCTGGTGGCGCACAGCCTGGGCTGCGTCACCGCCGCCGACTGGGCGGCCGGTGCGGCCGCCGAGCGGACCGCCGCCGTGCGGGGCGCGCTGCTGGTCGCCCCCGCCGACGTGGACAACGCCGACGTGCCGGAGGTGTCGGGCTTCCGGCCGGTGAGGCTGGAGCGCCTCCCGTTCCCGACCGTCGTGGTCTCCTCCACCGACGACCCGTGGATCACCCCGGAGCGGGCCCGGGAGTTCGCCCGGGCCTGGGGCTCCCGTTACGTCGAGCCGGGCGCGTACGGGCACCTCAACGCGGACTCCGGGCTGGGCGACTGGCCGGAGGGCCGGAAACTCCTCATGGAGCTGTGAGCACATGACCGGGGGGACGATGGACGAGTGGACCGAACGGTACCGGCGCCGCCGGTCGCCGCGGGCCAGGCGGCTGCTGGCCCGACTGCTGCTCGCCGCGGGGGCGGCGGCCGTCCTGCTGTACACCGAGGGCCAGTGGGAGAGCCGCTCGGGCGGACTGATGCTGGTCGCCGACCTGCTGAACCGGCCGGAGCTGATGCTCGGCGGCGCGCTCGGCGCGCTGATCGCGGCCGCCTGGCTGAGCGACCGCCGCACCGCCGTACGGGCCGCCACCCGGGCGGTCACGGTGACCGCCGGGGTGGTGTTCCTGCTCGGCGTGCTGGCCGCGCACAAGGTGTCGGCGGCCGAGAGCCGCAGCCGGGAGGACGCGCCGGCCGGTGCGGAGCGCTCGCTGGTGGTGGTGCACCGCTCGTACGGCTCCGGGCCGCAGGCCGGTGAGCACTGGCAGGTGCTGCTGGAGAGCGGGCAGGGCTGGTCGGCCCGGCGCTGGCTGCTGGCGGACGTCGGCGGCGGCCCGGACGACGCCCGGCTGGTGACGGCGAGTTGGACGGGGCGCACCCGGATCACCGTGGTCACCGACTCCTACCGGCGGGTGTTCAACCTCGACCAGGACACCGGCGAGCCGGTCGAGGCGCGGTAGCGCCGACTTCGGCGGGAGGTGTCAGCGCAGCCCGAAGGCGTGGGCGGTGAGCGCCAGCAGGGCCGCGTTGCCCGCCGCGCCGAGCGCGGTGGCGGACAGGAAGCGGGCCGCCGTGCCGTCCGGGAACGGGTTGACGGCCATCGCGAGCAGGAACCCCGGCATCGTCCACACCACCGCCGTCCACTGCCGGACGGCGTTGGCCGCGCTCACCCCGCCGCGCAGTTCGCGGGCGGCGGCGACGGCGATCACCAGGTAACCGGCCAGGTAGCCGATCGAGGGCCAGAGGACGGCGGGGACGCCGAGGAAGCTGTGCGGCATGGCGCCCATCGTCCGCCGACGGGCCGCGGCCCCGCATGAGTACGGGTACTCATGCGGGGCCGCGGGCGTCACTGGTCCGACGGGTCCGGGGAGTCCGGCGGGGTGGTGGGGGCCGAGCGGCCGGTCGTGCCGCCGTCCGACGGGGAGTTGCCGCGCGGGCGGCCGGTCGAGCCCGGGCCGGGCGCCCCCGTGCAGGTCGCCGAGGACGGCGAGCCGGTGGGGGTGCCGCACCCGGGGGTCGGGCGGACCGGGTCCGGGATGTGGACCGTGGTGAAGTCCTGCTCGGGCATGGACCGCACGGCGTCGCTCATGGCCTGCTGCCAGATCGGCCCCGGGCCGGTCGCCCCGAACACCTCGGGCTGGTACTGGCCGCCGATCCGGATGTTGCGCATCGGCACCTTGACGCCCGGGCTGCCCAGCCAGACCGAGCCGGCCAGGTTGCCGGTGTAGCCGGTGAACCAGGCCGACTTCTTCTCGTCCGTGGTGCCGGTCTTGCCCGCGATCTGGCGGTCGTCGTCCAGCCGGAGGTCCCGCGCGGTGCCGCCCTTCTCGGTCACTCCGAGCAGCACGCTGTTGATCACGTCGGCGGTGTCCGGGGACATCACCTGGTCGCAGCGGGCCGGGGCCACCGGGACGTCCTTGCCGGCCACCGTGGTGATCCGGTTGATCGCCACCGGCGCGCAGTAGGAGCCCCGGGCGGCGAAGGTCGCGTAGACGTTGGCCATGGTCAGCGGGCTGACCTCCTGGGTGCCCAGGCCGAGGGCGGGCACCTCCTGCAACGGGTCGCCGCTCGCCTTGCCGGTCACGCCCAGCTTGTTGGCCATCTGCTTGACGGCGCAGAGCCCGATCTCCTGCTCCATCTGCACGAAGTAGGTGTTGACCGAGAGCGCCATCGCCTGCTTGAGCTGGTACGGCCCCTTCTCGCTCGGGCTCTCGTTGGGGATCGTCCCTTCCTTCCTGCCCTTGTTGAGGTTCTTCCAGGTGCCGTCGCAGGTCTTCATCGTCGGCCAGTCCATCCGGTTCGGCGAGTCGTACTGCTGGGTCGGCGACAGGCCGGCCTCCAGGGCGGCGGCGGCCACGATCGGCTTGAAGTTGGAGCCGGGCTGGAACCCGATGCCCCCGCCCATCGCCGCGTCCACGTTGAGGTTGACGACGGTCTGGTTCTTCTCCTTCGCCAGGCCGTACGGGCGGGTCTGGGCCATCGCCAGGATCTTGCCGCTGCCGGGCTCGACCATCGTCATCGCCGCCGAGACCGGGTCGGTGACGTACACCTTGGTGGAGACGGCGTGCTGGGCGGCGGCCTGCTTCTCCGGGTCCAGCGTGGTGTAGATGTTCAACCCGCCGGTGTCCCACAGCTTCTTGCGCTCGGCGGCGCTCTTGCCGTAGGCCGGGTCCTGCTTGACCACGTGGCGGACGTAGTCGCAGAAGAAGCCCATGCCGGCCTGGGCGGTGATGCAACCGTTCTGCGGGTCCTTGTAGTTGAGGCCCAGCGGGGCCGCCTTCGCCTCGGCCGCCTGCTGGGCGGTGATGTGCTTGTTCTCCACCATCTTGTCGATGACGGTGTCCCGGCGCTTCTGCGCGGCCACCGGGTGCAGCTTCGGGTCGTACTGGGTGGGGTTCTGCACCAGCCCGGCGAGCATCGCCGCCTCGGGGAGGGTGAGGTCCTTGGCGTCCTTGCTGAAGTACCGCTGGGAGGCGGCCTGGATGCCGTACGCCTGGTGGCCGTAGAAGGTGATGTTCAGGTAGTTGGTGAGGATCTGCTCCTTGGAGAGGTCCTCCTCCAGCTTGATGGCGTACCGCAGTTCCTGGATCTTGCGGCCCAGGGTCTTGCGCTGCGCCTCGCGCACCGCCACCGGGTCGTCCCCGGCCATCTCGACGTTGACGTTCTTCACGTACTGCTGGGTGAGGGTGGAGGCGCCCTGCACCGCGGCTCCGCTCTCCGCGTTCTTGGTGATCGCCCGCAGCACGCCCTTGAGGTCGACGGCGCCGTGCTCGTAGAAGCGCGCGTCCTCGATGTCCACCTGGGCCTTGCGGATCAGCGGCGACATCTGCTCGGCGGTCAGGACGGTGCGGTCGCGCTCGTAGACCTTGGCGATCAGGCCGCCCTTGGCGTCGAAGATCTGGGTCGCCTGGGTGAGCGGCGGGGTCTTGAAGTCGTCGGGGATGCTCTCGAAGCCCTCGGCGCCGCTCTTGGCGCCCAGGCCCATCGCGCCCGCCCCCGGGAGGATCAGCCCCGCCAGCAGGACGCCGCCCAGCACGCTGGAGCCGAGGAAGGTGGCCGCATGGCGCAGGATTCCGAGCGGGGTCTCACGGCGCCTCGGGCGCGGGACCCAGGTGTCGCCCGGGTCCGGGGCAGGTATGCGGCTCTTCGGTGACATAGTTCGAACATTACGGCCGTGAATCCCCACCGTGGGGGGCCTGTTGGCGAACTATTGTCACAAAATCGCGACAGGTTCGACTCATGTGTGAGGGTCGAACGTGGGTACACGCAGAAGCAAGGGCCGTTCGTCCACGGCCCGTTGCTCCTCCCCCGTCGGCGTCAGTCGGCGTCAGTCGGCGGCCGGGCAGTACACGTCCTCGGCCGGGCGGCGGCCCGTCACCAGGAAGTCCGTCACCACCGCGTCGCCGCAGGCGTTCCCGTTCGCCAGGTAGACGTCGTGGCCGCCGGAGTCGACCGTCACCATCCGCGCCCGGTCACCGAACGCCGCCCGCAGCTTGAGCGCGCCGGAGTACGGGGTGGCCGGGTCGCGCAGGTTCTGCGCCAGCAGGACGTTCGCCGGCCCCCGGCCGGTCACCCGCACCGGCGGCTCGGCGGGCGCGAACGGCCAGAAGGCGCAGGGCATCACGTTCACCGGCATGCCCGCGGTGAGCGGCCGGGCGGCCCGGTCGGCCGCCGTGTCCTTGGCGTAGGCCGCCGGGTCGGCGGGCCAGCGGACGTCGTTGCAGAGCGTGCCGACGGAGACCGCGAGGGTGTTCTGCACCGCCGCGTCGGGCGGCACCACCGGGGCGGGCAGCGGGCGGCGGCCGAGGCCCGCCAGCATCAGCCGGGCCAGGTCGGGGAACTTGGCGTCCGCGTACAGGCTGTTCAGCATGGACTCGCGCAGCACGTTGCCGCTCAGCTCGGCCGGGTTGGCGCCGGGCCAGGGCAGCGGGGCCGCGTCCAGCCGGGCGGCGAGGTCCAGGAACAGCGGGCGCACCTGCTCGGGGGTGTCCGCGACCCGGTCCGGGTTGTCCGGCGCCGAGGCCCACGCGGCGAAGTCGGGGAAGCGGTCCTCGGCGCCCTGGCCGAAGGCGGCCAGCCAGCCGCGGCCGACCTTCGACGGGTCCGGGTCGTCGTTGCTGTCCAGCACGATCCGGTCGGTGTGCCCGGGGAACATGGTGGCGTAGACGGCGCCCGCGTAGGTGCCGTACGAGGTGCCCCAGGCGGAGAGCTTGCGCTCGCCGAGGGCCTGGCGGATCCGGTCGATGTCGCGGGCCTCGTTGGCGGTGGAGATGCTGCGCAGCACCGGCCCCCCGTTGCGCGCACAGGTCTCGGCGACCCGGCGGGCGGTGGCCAGGTTGGTGTCGATCGAGCCGTCGACGGCCGGCCAGGGGCGCAGCTTGACCATCGCCAGGTCGGAGTGGTCCAGACCGCAGCTGACCGGGGTGGAGCCGCCGACGCCGCGCGGGTCGAAGCCGACCAGGTCGTAGCGGTCCAGGACGGACTGCGGGAGGCGCCCGACGGCGCTCGTGGGGAGGCCGGTCCCGGAACCGCCCGGCCCGCCCGGCACGGTCAGCAGCACACCGCGGCGCAGGCCCGGCTTGGCGGTGGCGATCCGGGAGACGGCGAGCGTGATCTGTCGGCCGTCCGGGTCGTTGTAGTCCAGGGGGACGGTGAGGTCGGCGCACTGCTGGCGGGGGTCGACCGGGCCCTGGCAGGTGGTCCAGTCGAGGCCGCCCGCGCCGGAGTGCTCCGGGACGGCGGCGGCGGCGGGAAGGGCGGTCAGCACGGTGACGGCCAGCGTGGCGAGAGTGGTACCGGTGAGCTTCGACATGCCCAAGAGTCTGCTGCGGCAGGGGAATCGGGCCCATGCCGCCAGCCGGTCGATCGGGGGTGGGGCAATCCCCCGACGGCGGACGGGGGCCGTCCCGCACCCGGCGGCGGCGCGCCGACCGTTCGTGTCCTGCGGGGTGACGGCGGGCCGGACGCCGATGATTTCGGGTGCTGTGGAGGAGAACTGAGGAGGCGTGAGGTGACGGCAGGGAACCCGCACGACGGGAACGCGCTCGTGCACGAGCACGATCACGATCACGCGCACGAGGAGCAGCAGCACCGGCACGAGGGGCCCGCCGCGCCCGTGGGGCACGGCCACGCCCACGGCCACGGCCACGGGCCCGCCGCGCCGGTCTCCGCCCGTCTGCGCACGGTGGTCGCGGCCGTGCTGATCCCGTTCGCGGTCGCCGTCGCCGTCGGCCTGGTGGTGCTCTGGCCGGGCGGGGTCCCGGCCCACCAGCACACCGGGGTCGGCTTCGACCAGCAGATCCGGCAGGGCCTGGTCACCCGGCTCCAGGAACTGCCCTGCGCCGACCTCGGCCCCGCCGACCGGGGCACCTGCCGGCAGGAGACCGTCGAGGTCACCGACGGCCCGGACCGGGGCCGCACCTTCACGGTGGTCGTCCACCCGTCCGAGTCGCGGCGCCACGAGGTCGGCGAGCGGGTCGTCCTCACCTCAGCGCCGAACGCCCCCGTGGAGCTGCGCTACAGCGTCGTCGACGTGGACCGGAACCTGCCGATGGGCGTGCTCGCCGGGCTGTTCGCCGTCGTCGTGGTGGTGATCGGCCGCTGGCGCGGGGTCGCCGCGCTGTTCGCGCTGGCGATCAGCTTCGCCGTGCTGTCGCTGTTCATCCTGCCCGCCATCCTGCGGGGTTCGGACCCGCTGCTGGTGGCGATCGTCGGCGCCAGCGCGATCATGCTGATCGCCCTCTACCTGTGCCACGGGCTCTCCGCGCGCACCTCGGTGGCGGTGCTCGGAACGCTGGCGTCGCTGGTCCTGATCGGGGTGCTCAGCCTGGTCTTCGCCGCCTGGGCGCGGCTGACCGGCGACACCTCGGAGGAGACCGGGCTGGTCCACGGCCTCTACCCCGGCATCGAGATCCGCGGCCTGCTGCTCGCCGGGTTCGTGATCGGATCGCTCGGCGTGCTGTTCGACGTGACGGTCACCCAGACCTCGGCGATCTGGGAACTGCACGAGGCCGACCCGACGATGGGCGCCGGCCGGCTGTACCGGACCGGCATGCGGATCGGCCGCGACCACATCGCCTCGACCGTCAACACCCTGGTGCTCGCCTACGCGGGGGCCGCGTTGCCGCTGCTGCTGCTGTTCTCCGTCGCGCACCGGACGCTGGTGTCGGTGGCCACCAGCGAACTGGTGGCCGAGGAGATCGCCCGCACCCTGGTCGGCAGCATCGGACTGGTCGCGGCGGTGCCGGTCACCACCGGGCTGGCCGCGCTGATCGCCGCCGCCGACCACCCCCGGACGGCACCCGTGCCCGCCGGGCGGCACCGGCCCGCCTGACACCCCGGCGCGGGGCGAGGCGAGGCAGGCGGACGGACGGGAGGTCAGAGGCCGAGCAGTCCCGGGTCCGAGGCCAGGGCGCGCAGCGGCTCGCGCGGGTCGGCGACCAGCCGGCGGGCCACCAGGTCGAGGATGCCGCCCACCCCGGTGACCTCCGCGGCCAGCACGCCGTCCTCGCGGGTCAGCCGCTGCACCACCTGGAAGGTCTTGCCCCCGCGCCAGACGAACGCGCAGCTGATCTCCACCGTGTCCCCGGCGCGCAGCTCCCGCAGGTACTTCACCGTGGTCTCCAGGACGACCGGGCCCACGCCCTTGGCCACCAGCTCGGCCTGGCGGATGCCGGCCGCGTGGAGGTACTCCCAGCGGGCGTGCTCGGCGTACTGCAGGTAGACGGCCTGGTTCAGGTGGCCCTGGGTGTCGGTCTCGTACCCGCGTACGGTGACCCGTGTGGTGAAGTCCTGATCGGTCATGCCCGCACGGTACTCCGGTGGGACGGGCGGGACGGCGTAACGTCCGTCACCCGCCGGGGACTACGGCAGGGTGAGGATCCGCGGACCGTCCTCGGTGACGGCGACGGTGTGCTCGATGTGCGCGGCCCGGCTGCCGTCGGTGGTGCGCAGGGTCCAGCCGTCCGGGTCGGTGTCGTAGTCGTCGCGGCCGCCGGCCGTCAGCATCGGCTCGATGGCCAGCACCAGGCCCGGGCGCAGCGGGTAACCCCGGCCGGGGCGGCCCTCGTTGGGGACGTGCGGGTCCTCGTGCATCCGGCGGCCGATGCCGTGGCCGCCGTAGCCGTCGAGCAGCCCGTAGCGTCCGGCGCGGGCCACCGTTCCGACGGCGTGGGCGATGTCGCCGATCCGGTTGCCGACCACGGCGGCGGCGATCCCGGCCTCCAGGGCGCGCCGGGTGGCATCGATCAGCTCGGCGTCCTCGGGCCGGGCGGGGCCGACGGTGAAGCTGACGGCGGAGTCGCCGCACCAGCCGTCCAGGACGGCCCCGCAGTCGATGCTCACCAGGTCTCCGTCGCGCAGCCGGTAGCCGTCCGGGACGCCGTGCACGACCGCGTCGTTCACCGAGGCGCAGATGACGGCGGGGAAGGGCACCGGCGCGAAGGCCGGCCGGTACCCGAGGAACGGCGAGGTCGCCCCGGCGGCCGTGAGCACCCCCCGCGCCACCTCGTCCAGCTCCAGCAGGCTCACGCCCGCGGCGGCCTCCCGCTGCACGGCCGCCAGCGCGTTGGCGACCACCCGCCCGGCCTCGCGCATCGCGTCGAGGGCGGCGTCCGACTTGAGTTCGACCATGGTGAACCTCTCCCCTGGATCCAATTCTTATACCGGTATTTGTATCACGGTTCCCCGGAAGGGTCGGGCGCCCTACACTCGACGGCATGGTGAGGACTCCGCTGACCCCGTGGGAGCGCGAGCGTGGGGAGCGCTTCGGGGCGCTGCTGCGTGAGGCGCGTGGCGAGCGCAGCATGGTCGAGGTGGCGGCGGTGGCCGGCGTCTCGGCGGAGACGCTGCGCAAGATCGAGACGGGGCGGGCGCCGACGCCGTCGTTCTTCACCATCGCGGCGCTGGCCTTCGCGCTGGACCTCTCCCTGGACGAGCTGGCGGGCGCCTGCGCGCTGCCCGAGGACGACACCGCCCTCTCCGCGTAGGACGGGCCCGGAACGGGGGACGGCCCGCCGGGCGCGGGGTGCGCCGGGCGGGCCGTCGTTCGCGGAGGGTGGTCAGCCGACCGAGCTGTTGTAGCTCTCGATCGCGGGCTGGAGCTCCTTGGCCGCGTCGGCGAGCGCCTGCTGGGCGGTCTTGCCGCCGGCCACGGTCTGCTCGATGGCCGTCTCCACGCCCTTGCGGGCCTGCGGCATCACGCCGAGCAGGCAGCCGGCGGTGGCCGGGGTGGGCTTGGTGGCCTTCAACTGGTCGATGGCCGTCTGGAACTGCGGGTACTTGCCGACCCACTCCTTGTCCTTGGGGTCGTCCAGGGACTTCTTGTTGACCGGGAAGTAGCCGGTACCGGTGTGCCACACGGCCTGCTGCTCCGGGCTGGTGGCGAACTTCTCGAACTCCCAGGCGGCCCGCTTCTCGGCGTCCGAGTGGCCGGGGCCGCTGATCCACAGCGAGGCTCCGCCGATCGCCGGGCCGCCCTGGTCGGCGGCCGTCACCTTCGGGAAGGGCGCGGTGCCGACGCCGAACTTGGCGGCCTCGGTGTAGCCGCGCAGCACGCCGGTGGACTCCAGGTGCATGGCGACCGTGCCGGACTTGAAAGCGGCCTGGGCGTCGTCGGTGACCCGGCCGGTGTTGGCCGCGTAGCCGCCCTTGACGAGGTCGGCCCACCACTGGACGATCTGCGCGCCCTGGGCGGAGTCGAACACGACCTTGCCCGCCTTGTTGCTGCGGCCGTTGTCGTTGTCGCAGTACATGGTGCCGGACTCGGCGAGCAGCTCCTCGACGAACCAGCCGTAGATGGCGGCGCCGAAGCCGTAGCGGACGGTCTTGCCGTCGGCGTCCTTCTTGGTCAGCTTCTTGGCCAGGTCACCGAGCTCGTTGAGGTCCTTCGGCGGCTGCGCCGGGTCGAGGCCGGCCTCCTTGAAGGCGTCGGTGTTCAGGTAGAGCAGCGGCATCGAGGAGTTGAACGGCATCGAGACCAGCTTGCCGTTGGCCGAGTAGTAGTTGCGGATGTTGGGGTCGAGGTCGTCCAGCGAGTAGCCGTCCTTGTCGGCGAAGGCCTGGGCGGGGACGGTCTGCTTGGAGTCGATCATGAAGCGGGTGCCGATGTCGTAGACCTGCACCAGGGCGGGGGTGCCCTTCTGCTGCACCGCGGCCTTGTACTTGGTGACCAGCTCGTCGTACTTGCCCTGGAACTGCGCCTTGACCTCGATCTTGCCCTGGTGGGCCGCGTTGAAGTCCTTCACCAGGCCGTTCAGCACGTCGGCGTTCTTGCCGGTCATCGAGTGCCAGAACTCGACGGTGGTGACGCCGGAGGCCTGGTCGAGCGCCTGGGCACCGGGCGCCCCGGCGTCGGCGGAACCGCCCGAGCCGGCGTCCGAGCCGCTGGAGCTGCAGGCGGTCAGGGACAGGCCGGCCACCAGCAGGGCCGCGAGCGCGCGTGCACTCTTCTTCACGAGGGTTTTCTTCTTTCCGGTTGACGAACGGGATGTACGGGCGGGATGTACGGGCGGAGCGGGTGCGGGCTCAGCGGACGGCGCCCGCGGTGAGGCCGCGGACGATGAAGCGCTGGCCGAAGACCACCAGGGCGAGGGTGGGCAGCAGGGAGAGCACCACGCCGGCCAGGATCAGGCCGGGGTCGGCCATCTCGGCGTCGCGCAGCGAGGTGAGGCCGATCTGCAGGGTCTGCATCTCGGCGGTGCGGGTGATGATGAGCGGCCAGAAGTACTGGTTCCAGGCCGACAGGAAGACGTAGATCGACAGCGCGGCCAGGGCCGGCTTGTTGAGCGGCACGACGATCCGCCACAGGAACCGCCAGTGCCCGGCGCCGTCGATCCGGGCCGCGTCGCGCAGTTCGCCGGGCAGTTGGCGGAAGGCCTGGCGCAGCATGAAGGTGCCGAAGCCGGAGGCGAGGAACGGCAGCACCAGGCCGAAGTAGGTGTTGCCGAGGCCCCAGCCCGACAGCGTCAGGTAGTTGGGGATGATGATGGCCTCCCAGGGGACCATCAGCGTCGCCAGGAACAGCCCGAACACCGCGGCCCGCGCCTTCATCGGCAGGAAGACGAAGGCGTACGCGGCCAGGATCGAGGTGACCAGCTGGGCGAGGGTGATGGCGGTGGCGGTGATCGCCGAGTTGGCGTACTGCCGGAACAGCGGGATGGTGTCCACCGCGCCGGAGAAGTTCCGGCCGGTCACCGAGTGGGGCACCAACGCCGGTGGGTAGGAGGCGAGTTCGGACGGCTCCATGAAGGCGCCGACCACCGCGTAGTACACCGGGAAGGCCACCGTGACCACGGCGACGGCGAGCAGCAGGTAGACGGCGGCGCGGCCCAGCAGGTCGCGCGGGGAGCGTCCGGCGAGGGGGCGGACCCGCGGGCGGGGCGGATCGGCCCGGACCTCGGCTTCGGTGACGACCGTGCTCATGCGTAGTGCACCTTCCGCTCCAGGACGCCGAACTGGACGGCCGTGCAGGCGAGGACGACCAGCAGCAGCACCACGGCCTGGGCGCTCGCCGTGCCGAAGTCGCTGGAGCCGTAGGCGAAGGCCTTCTCGTAGACGGAGTAGACCAGGGTCCGGGTGGAGCCGTCCGGCCCGCCCTTGGTGAGGATGTGGATCTGGCCGAAACTCTGCAGTGCGTGGACGGTGGAGACCACCGTCAGGAAGAACAGGTTCGGGCCGAGCATCGGGACGGTGATCGAGCGGGCCAGCCGCAGGCCGGAGGCGCCGTCGATCCGGGCCGCCTCGACGACCTCGCCGGGGATCGAGCCGATGCCCGCCGAGAGCACCAGTACGTTGTAGCCGAGGTTCATCCAGACCGTGGTCAGGGCCACCGAGAACAGCGCGTACCGGGATTCGGTCAACCAGCCGACCGGCCCAAGGCCGAGGTGCGACAGCAGGCCGTTCAGCACCCCGCTGGCCGGGTTGTAGAACACCGCGAAGACCACCGAGGCGCTGGCCACCGAGAAGGCGAAGGGCAGCGCGAAGGCGGAGCGCAGCAGCCGTACGCCCCGGATCCGGTTCTCCAGCAGCAGCACCAGCACCAGCGCGCCGAGCACCCCGGGCACCACGGTGAGCAGGGTGAACAGCGCGGTGGTGACCAGCGTCCGGCCGAAGTCGGCGGAGGCCAGCAGGTCGGTGTAGTGCTTGAAGCCGACGTAGCGGGAGGGCGCGCCGAAGAGGTCGTTGGCGTGTCCGCTGAGGTAGATCGTCCGTCCCAGCGGATAGCCGATGAACAGGACGAAGACCACCAGGGAGGGCAGCAGGAAGGCCCAGGCGAGCCCGTGCTCGCCCCATCGGCTTCGACGGCCCGCGAGGGGCACGGGGTGCGGTGCGGTCGGCATCGGTGGCACGTCCGCCTTTCGTGTGTTGGTTCCGGCCGAAACCGTGTCCTGCCCGAACGACGGCGCGGGAACCCCGCGGTGATCAACCGGTGTCCCCGGGATTACGCGTTCGCGTCAGATTTCGGCCGGTCGTGCGCGCAACAGCCGCTCCAGGAACGCCGAACGGCTCCGACGACCCCTTGGCGAAGGGGTCGTCGGAGCCGTCACGGGCGGGCTCAGGCGGTGACGCCGCCGTCCAGCACCAGGTCGGCACCGACGGTGTAGCCCGCCTCGTCCGAGGCCAGGTACAGCACGGCGGCGGCGATCTCGGCGACCGCGCCGGCCCGGCCGACCGGGACCTCGGCCTTCATCCGCTCGCTCTTGGCGGTGTCGCTCTCGCCGGGGCGGGTCGACATCGGGGTGTCCACCGGGCCCGGGCTGACGGTGTTGATCCGCACGCCCTCGCCGATGTGGTCACGGGCGGCGGAGCGGGTGAGCGCGGTGACGGCGGCCTTGCTGGCGTTGTAGGCGCCCGCGCCCTCGGCCCGCTTGTGGACGCCCAGGTTGGACGAGACGTTGACGATGGCCCCGCCGCCGTGGGCCCGCATGTGGCCGATCTGGTGCTTCATCGCCAGCAGGGTGCCGGTCACGTTGACCTCGAAGACCCAGCGGAACTGGTCCTCGTCGATGTCGGCGACCGGACCGGCCGCGCCGAACACCCCGGCGTTGTTGACGGCGACGTCCAGTCCGCCGAACTGCTCGACGACCTCCCGGACCAGCCGGGCGGCGTCCTCGCCGTTCGTCACGTCGCCGGTCAGCGCGACGGCCTTGCCGCCGGCCCGCTCGATCAGCTCGACGGTCTCGGCCAGCGGGCCGAGGCTGCGCCCTGCGACCGCGACCCGGGCGCCCTCCCCGGCGAAGGCGAGCGCGATCCCCCGCCCGATGCCGCTGCCGCCGCCGGTGATGAGGACGGACTTGTCGGCGAAACGCGTGCTCATGAGCTGAACTCCTTGGTCCGAGTGGTGCATTCAGGTGTGTGGGTGGTGCTCTTGGTGGTGGTCTTGGTGGTGCTCTTGGTGGTGGTCGTGATGGTGGTCTCGGCGATGGTCTCGGTGGTGACCTCGCTGGTGGCCCCGGTGACACCGGCGGCACCGGCCCGGGGCAGGACCGCGACCGCGACGGCGGTCAGGGCCAGCCCGGCGGCGGCCGCGGCGAAGGCCGCCGCGTAGCCGCCGACGACGGTCGGGCGGGTGGCGGCGAGGGCCATCAGGGCGGCCAGCCCGGCGGTGGGGCCGAGCTCCATGGCGGTGTTGAGGACGCCCGCCGCCAGGCCGGTGCGTTCGGGTGCCACCCCGCCGGTGGCGAGCACGGCCGCCCCGGCGAAGGAGGCGGCGGCGCCGGCGGGCAGCAGGAGCAGTCCGGGCAGCAACCCGGTGGGGTAGCCACTGGCGGGGTCGAGCCCGGCCAGCAGGGCGAGTCCGGCCGCCTCCAGGGCGAGGCCCGCGGCGGTGACCGGCACCGGACCGTACCGGGCGGTCAGCGGCCCGGCCAGCCGCCCGGACAGCAGCAGGGCGACCGCGTACGGCACGAACGCGGCGGAGGTGTCGGCCGCGCTCCAGCCGCGCAGTTGCTGGAGGTAGAGCGAGAGCAGCACGAAGGCCAGGGCGGTGCCCGCGGAGGTCGCCATCACGGCGACCAGGGCGGTGGCCCGGCGGCGGTCGGCGAGGAAGCCGGGCGGCAGCAGCGGGTCGACGGTGCGGCGTTCGGCGGCGGCGAAGGCGAGCAGCAGGAGCACGCCGCCGGCGAACGGTGCGAGCACGCCGGGGCTGCTCCAGCCGTGCTCGGTGGACGCCACCAGGGCGTAACTCGCCGCGCAGACACCGGTGGTGGCGAGGAACGCGCCGCGCAGGTCCAGTGCCGGGCGGCGGCTCGCGGGGGCGGGTCCACGGTCGGGGTCGGGGCCGGATGCCGGGACGGCGGCGGGTACGGGCTCGGGCAGGGTGCCGGAGCGGAGCAGGCCGACCAGTGCGACCGCGACGGGCACCGCGAACAGCCAGCGCCAGGAGACCACGGCGCTGACCGGGCCCGACACCACGCTGCCGGCCGTCGCACCGAGTACCGAGAGTCCGCCCCAGGTGGCCATCGCCCGCCGGTAGGCGGCGGGTTCGGGGTGCAGCCGGCGGACCACGGCGACCGCCGCCGGGGCGGCGAGGGCCGCGCCCGCGCCCTGGACGAAGCGGCTCGCCAGCAGGACGGGGTAGTCCGGTGCGAGGGCGCAGGCGACCGAAGCGGCGGCGAGCAGCGCCAGGCCCCAGCGGAGCACCGGACGGCCGCCGTGACGGTCCGTCAGTCGCCCGCCGAGCAGCAGCAGGGCGGCGAAGGAGAGGCCGTACGCGGCGCTGAGCAGCAGGACGTCGGACGGGCCGAGCCCGAGCTCCCGGGCGACCAGGGGCAGCGGAACGGTGAGGATCATGATCGTGAAGATCAGCACGGCCTGGACGACACCGAGCAGCGCGAAGCTCCCCCGCGCCGTCGTGGTGACACTCATGGATTCCCCCCACACCAAATTTTTAAGAACGTTCGGTCCAAAATCAAGGCAGCAAAAGCCGGTGGAAGCCGGCGGAAGACGATGGAGGACGGCGCAGGACGCCGGGCCGACCGAGCCGGAGACACCCCCGTGGGCCTCCGGTCCGGGCCGGCGCTCAGTCCAGCAGCGCCAGCGCCTGCTCGGCGGCGTCGCGCACCCGGGGCCCGCCCTCGGCGGTCTTGCCCACCACCCGGATCCCCTGCAGCAGCACCACCAGCATCCGGGCCAGCGCCCGCGGCTCCCGCCCGGCGGACAGTTCGCCCTGGGCCCCGGCGCGCAGCAGGGCGGCGGTCAGCGCCGTCTCCAAGTGGTCGTAGCTGACCTCCACCCGGCGGGCCGCCGCCTCGTCGTGCGGGGCGAGTTCGACGGCCGTGTTGGTGATGAAGCAGCCGCGCCTGCGGTCCTCGCCCCCCATTCCCGCGTATCGGCGCACCAGGGCGCGGACGGCCGGCAGCACCGGGCCGGGCTGGGACAGCTCGGCCAGCAGGCCGGGGTCGTGCTGTTCGTTGTAGCGCTCCAGCGCACGCAGGTAGAGCTCGTGCTTGCTGCCGAAGGTCGCGTAGATGCTGGCCCGGGCGATGCCCAGCCCTTCGACCAGGTCGGCCATCGAGGTGGCCTCGTAGCCGCGCTGCCAGAACAGTTCGAGAGCTGCCTGGAGCGCCGCGTCCGGGTCGAATTCCTTGGTCCGTGCCATGACCGGAACAGTAGCCCTTTCGAGACCGCTCGGTCAAGAAAGAGCGAGGAGTGGTCCAGACCGTTATCTGACGGAGCATTGCCAAGTGGACTAGACCAAGCCTACCCTTACCGCCCCGTCCCTCCTTCTCCCCCACACCCGCAGGAGGCGTTCCGGCATGCCCGCACACATCCCCCCGAACCCCCGGCAGGCCGTCGAGGCCGCGCGACCGCTCGTCCTGACGGTCTTCCGGATCGTCGTCGGCCTGCTCTTCGCCTGCCACGGAGCCGCCGCGCTCTTCGGCGTCCTCGGCGGCACCAAGGGCGGCGGCAGCATCCCGGCCGGCCAGTGGCCCGGCTGGTGGGCCGCACTCATCCAACTCATCGGCGGCGTCCTGGTGTTGCTCGGCAGCGGCACCAGGACGGCCGCGCTGCTCTGCTCCGGCTCGATGGCCTACGCCTACTTCACCGTCCACCAGGAGCACGCCCTGCTGCCGCTGCAGAACGGCGGTGAGGCCTCGGTGATGTTCTGCTGGGCCTTCCTGGCCATCGCGGTGCTCGGCTCCGGCCCGTACTCCCTCGACCGGCTGCTCGCCGCCCGCCGGCCGGCCGCCGAGCCCAGCCCCCAACCCACCTCGACCGGCTGAGCCTCAGCCCTCCGCGAGGTACCGCTCGACCGTGGCGACCTTGGCGGTGAGGCCGTCGGTGACCCCGGCCCGGTCGTCGATCTTGATGACCGTGCTCACTCGGTCGCCGTACGCCTTCACCGCCTCGATCGCCGCCCTGATCACCGGCATGACCTCGTCCCACTCCCCCTCGATGCTGGTGAACATCGCGTCCGTCCGGTTCGGCAGCCCGCTCGCCCGCACCACCCGCACGGCCGCGGCCACCGCCTCCCCCACGTCCTCGCCGATCCCCAGCGGGGTCACCGAAAAAGCTGCGATCACGGTCCGTACTCCCTACCACCCGACGACAACGGCCACGGCCCGGAGGCGACTCCGGGCCGTGGGCCAGGCTAAGGCGTGTCGGGACCATCGGCCGTGGCGCGGCGCGCGTTCCACGGGCCTCACCCGACGGGGGATCCGTAGGGGGCATCCAGCAGTGCCAGGGCTCCGGGGTGGACCAGCGCGCCCGGCAGGCGCGGGTGGGGGGCCAGCACGCCCGCCGCCAGCAGCCGGTCGAGGGCCGGGGCCGGGTCGTGCGGGACGCGTCCGCGCAGCCAGTCCGCGGAGACCGCCGGGCCGGCCCGCAGCCAGGTCAGGACGGCCGTCTCGGCGGCCCCTCCCCCGGTGTGTTCGAGGGCCCGGTCGATCAGGGCTCCGTAGGCCTCGACGGTCGCGGTGCGGTGGCGGGCGGTGTCGGTGACGGTCCGGGCGAACAGCTCGCCCCAGACCGACCAGTGGCCGTCCGCCGCGGCGACCACCGCCTCGTCGTGCTCGGCCCGGTGCCGCTCGACCCAGCCCTCGATGTCGAGCAGCAGCCCCGGCAGCAGTCCGGCGCCCACCAGGTCGCACTCGGCGAGCAGCCGGGCCGTCCGGCCGTTGGCGTCGGGGAACGGATGGATCGTCAGCAGCCGGACCATGCCGAGCGCCGCGGCGTCCAGCGGCGGCGAGGTGGTCCGGGTGCCCCACTCGTACCAGCGCCGGACGTGGTCGCGCAGTTCGCCGCCGGGCCGGACGGCCATCACGAAGCGCCGCCCGTCCGGCCAGTCCACCCTGGAGCCGCCCCGCCGGAAGCCCCCGCCGTCGGGGATGTTCGGGTCCCCGGCGACGAGCATCCCGTGCAGTTCGGCGAGGGCCTCCGGGGTGAAGCAGGGACGGCGGTCGGGCCGTTCGGCGCGTTCCGCGCGGACGGAGTGCACGGCGACCAGGGCGGCCGAGGCCCGGGCCTCGGCGGCCGCGGCGACCAGGGCGGTCACCTGGTCGCCGGTCAGACCGGCGAGGTGGCGGTGGTGCATCTTCAACCGGTAGCGGGGACGGTGGAACAGGTCGGGGTCGCCGAGGTGCCGGCGGACGGCCGCGTCGAGCGCCGCCAGGGCGGTCCCCGCGGCGGTGCGGGCCGCCGCGGGGACCACCTCGGCGTCCAGCGGCGGCACGACGGGGACGACCCGCCGTACCGCCGGACCGGAGGAGTGGAAGGACATCAGGACGGGACCGGCCTCAGCAGGAGCGTCCGGTCGCGATGCCGGTCGGGGCCGTGACGTTCACGTACTCGACGTCGTACGCGCGGCCGTTCCAGGTGGTGATCTGGTAGGTGACGGTCTGGTACTCGACGTAGAGCGCCCAGGTGTCACCCGGGTTGAGCGTGATGTCGATGGACTGGCTGCGGGTGAGGTTCGTGTTGAGCTTGGTCCCGAGGGCGGCCGTGAGCACGTCGCCGGCCTTCGCCGTGAGGTTCGCGCTGGTCTCGAAGTTGATGGTGTAGCCGATGGTCTCGGCGTGCTTCTCCGGGATCTTGCTGCCGTTGCGGTAGCAGTTCTGGCGCTGCTCCCAGGTCTTGCCCGACGACCAGACCCGGGCGTTGTTCCCGCTGTCGCCGCCGCTCCCGCCGCCGCCCCAGCTCATCGGGGGGATGTTCGGGTCGGCCGGGGTGGGCGGCCGGGTGGCCCTGCCGTCGACCTCGACCCTGGGCAGGGTGGTCGGACCGGTCACGACGACCGGCGGCTCGCTGACGTTGGTGCCGGGGACGATGACGGTCTCCTCGCCGCCACCACCACCGCCACCGCCGTAGCCGCCGCCCGGGTCGCCGGGGAAGCCCGGGTCCGGGTCGCCCGGTTCGGGCGTGGGGTCGTCGTCGCACGTGGAGGTGTGGTCGTCGGCACAGGAGGCGTACGCCGTGAACGGGGTGACGACCGCCGGCACCGCGGTGAGGACGGTGGCGCCGAGTGCGGCGGCCATGGCCATGTTTCTGAGCTTCACTTCTGCTCCGGGAAGGGGATGGTGGGAACTCCGGGGACGGGACGGGTGATCGGCGTCCGGGGTGTGCCGAGCCGCGCGGGAGGCGGCTCGGCGCGCCCGTTCCGGCGACCGGCGTCCAGTCTTCGCGCCGGCGGCCACCACAGCATTGGGGAAACCCCTACGACCGGCCGACCCGCGCGCTCAGCGGGAGCCCGCGGGTTGGTTCCCCGGCGCGCCCGCGGGGGAGAGCGCGGCGGCCAAGGCGATCCTGGACCGCACTCCGGCCCGGCGGAAGATCCGGGTGAGGTGGGCCTCGACCGTCTTCGGCGACACCGCCAGGGCGCGGCCGATGTCGTTGTTGGACAGGCCGAGGGCCACCATCCGGGCGATCTCCCGCTCCCGCTCCGACAGCGCCGCCGGCGCCGTCCCCGCAGCCCGGGCCGGACGCGGCCGGCGCGCGCCCAGCCGCCGCTGGAGGTCCACCGCCTCCCGGTGGAGGCGGCGCGCCCCCGAGCCCTCGGCGAGCGCCTTGGCCCGGTTCGCCTGCTCCAGCCCGGCCGCCTGCTCGCGCGGTCCACGGGTGGTGAGTTCCGCGGCAAGCAGCAGCCGGGCCCGGCACTCCATCGGGACCAGCCCGCCGGCCCGGAACGCCGCGACCGCCTCCCCCAGCGCGCCGACCGGATCCGGCACGGCGTAGGACCGGGCCAGCGCGGCGTACCCGCGCTGGCCCGGCAGGCCCGGCAGCAGCACGTCGCAGGACGCCCGGTCCGCCCACCCGCCGGCCTGGTCGCGGTCGCCCAGGGCCGCGGCGGCCCGGGCCGCGTGGGCGTACCAGATCGAGCTGGCCGGCCGGGCCCCGCCGTGGTGCCGCGCGTGTCCCACCGCCGACCGGATCAGCTCCAGGCCCTCCCCGGGCCGTCCCTGCTCCAGCCGGACCTCGGCGAGGATCCCGGCGGTGGCCGTCCAGAACCGGCCGCCCGCGCCGCCGAGTTCCCGCACGGCCCGCTCCGCCGTCGGCGCGGCGGCGTCCGGACCGTCCCGCAGGATGGTGGCCCAGGCCTGGAGGGCGAGCGCGAAGCCGAGCAGGGCCGGCCGGTCCATCCGCCGGGCGTCCCGCTCGGCGTCCCCGGCCGACCGCAGGGCATCGGTCAGCCGTCCGACGCCGACGGCGGCGTAGGCGTGCGCCAACCGCAGGTGCGGCAGCACGACCAGCTGCCCAGCCGTCCGGGCGAGCCGGATCCCGCGCGCCGTGTGCCGGAGCGCGTCCTGGTGCCGCTCGGCGAGTGCCTCGGACCAGCCGAGTTGGGCGAGGGTGTCCAGGAGCGGGACCAGTTCGGCGTCGCCCGTCGAGTCCACCAGGGCGCCGGCCTCCCCCGCGCGGCGCAGCAGCGCGGGGACGTCCCCGGCCAGGGCGCCGCAGTGGGCGAGGCGGACGGTGGCGGCCGTCCGGAGCCGGCGGTCCCGGACGTCCACCGCGTGCCGGAGCAGCTCCTCGGCCAGGGGCCGGGCGCGGTGGTGGGCGTTGCGCAGCAGCGCGACCGTGCACAGCTCCAACCGCAGCGGGCCGGCCGGCCCGGTGGCAGAGGCGGTGCCGGCCCGGGCCGCGCTCGTGGTGTCGGCCCTGGTCGTCTCGACGGCCCCGGCCCCGGCCCCGGCCCCGGCTCCGGCTCCGGCTCCGGCCGTACCGACCTCGGGCCCCGCCGTCAGGGCGAGTTCGGCAGTCAGGAGGGCCTCCGCCCGGCCGTACTCGCCGAGATGGCGCTCGATCATGGCGTGGAAGAGCACCAGCTCGGTGTCCGCCCGGGTGCGCGGCGCGCCGGGCGGCCGGGCGATCCGTCGCAGCAGGTCCCGGCACTCACGCAGCCGCCCGGCGGCTCCGAGGGCGCGGGCCAGGGCTGCCGTCAGCCGCGGCCGAAGCCCCGCGCCGTCCTCCCGCACCAGGCCCAGCGCCGTGCCCAACCAGGCCGCGGCGGCGCCCGGTTCGGTGTCCCGCACCTGCTCCGCCGCCGCCGCGAGCAGCTGGATCGCGGCGAGGTCGCCCGGTTCGGCGCCGCGGGCGAGGTGGGGTGCGCACCGCGCCGGGTCGGCGCCCGCCTCCCGCAGGACGCGGGCGGCGCGGGCGTGCGCGGCCCGGCGCCAGCCGTGCGGCGCCTCGCGGTAGACGACGGCGCGCAGCACCGGGTGCCTCAGTCGGCAGCGCCGCCCCTCGGTGTGGTCGACGCGGACCAGGTCCAGGCCGATCAGCCGGTCGAGGGCCAGGGCGGTTGACTCCCTTTCACCGGTGGCTGGTTGGGGAGGTTCGCCGGGGCCGGCCGGGCCGGTCGTGGCTGCGGGTGCGGCCAGCTCGGTGAGGTGCGCGGGGTCGAAGTCCTCGCCCAGCACGGCGGCGGCCCGGAGGACGGCGCGCTCCACGTCGTCCAGCGGGGCGAGTTCACGGGCCAGTGCGGCGCCCGCCACGGCGACCGCCTCGTCGGACAGCAGCCACGGGGTGACTCCGCCGGGCGGCCGCAGCGGCCCCGGTGACCGGGCCAGCACCCGGAGGTAGAACGGGTTGCCGTCGGCGGCCTCGTGGCGGGAGCGCCGCCGTTCGGCGTCGGTGCCGGGACCGGGCGGTCCGGCGGCCGGGGTGTGCGGCAGCGGGCCCGGCCGCAGCCGCTCCACCCGGTAGGCGTCGTCGGGCTCGGCGAGGCCCGCGGTCAGCGCGGCGGGGCGTTGGCGGGGGCGCAGCGAGCAGACCAGGATCAGCGGCACCCGCGGGCGGGGGCGGTGCAGCAGGTGGGCGAGGAGGTGGACGGAGGCGTCGTCGGCCCAGTGCAGGTCGTCCAGACAGAGGGTGAGCCGCCGGCCGGCGTCGGCCGCCGTCCACAGCAGGTCGGCGATGCACCGGCGCAGCTGCGGTCGTCCCGGATCCGCCGTCGACTCCGCCCGTTCACCGTCGGGTTCATCGGCCGCGAGGCCGGTCAGCAGGGCCAGGTCCGCCGGGTCGAGGGCGGCGGCGACGCCGGGCAGTTCCAGGGCGCGGGCGACCGGTGCGCGGAAGAGCCCGTACGGCCGCTCCCGATCGGCTGCCGGCACCCGGCCCGCCAGCACGGTCAGTCCGGCCCGCTCGGCCAGGGCGCGCCATTCGGTCAGCAGCCGGGTCTTGCCGATGCCCGGCTCCCCGGCGATCTCCAGCAGCCAGGGTCCGGCGTGGGTCCGGGTGGTGAGGACGCCCCGCAGCCGGGCGACCTCCCGTTCCCGGTCGTTCAGGGGCTCTTCCGCAACGGACGGCCGTGTCCGGTCCAGGGGCGTGCCCATGGGTCCCTCCCTCTCCACGGGTGGTAGCAGCGGGGCACAGCCTGCTCGAACGCGGATCCGGAATCGTCAGGGGAAGCACGTAATCTCTGTACGTATCTCCCGCGCCGCCGGTGTCGGGGCGCTCGCGTGCTGTCCCCGGCCGCGCCGGCCCGGTCGCGTCCGGCGGCCGCCGGGCCGGGCTGCGGCCTCCCGGTGGCATCGACGTCGAAGTGGGCATGGTGGGTCAGAACGTGAGTGGGCCGGGCGCTTCGGAGCGGGACGGTTCGCGGGCCGGCGGCCCGGGCGGGCGGCGGGCGGCGCACCCGGAGGCGGGGCCGGTACCGGGCGCCGGGGCGCGCCTGGTCGGGCGGGAGGCCGAACTCGCCCTGCTCGCCGGGGCATTGGAGGAACTGCTGCACGGCCAGGGACGGGTGGTGGAGATCTCCGGGGAGCCGGGCAGCGGCAAGTCCCGCCTGGCCGGGGCGCTGGTGGAGCTGGCCTCGCGGCGCGGCCTCCCGGTGGTCCGGGCCCACGCCCTGCGCGGGGAGACGGCTCCGCTGCGGCTCTTCCGGGACGCCTGGACCGCCCGGCCGGCCGACAGCGGGAGCGACCGCCCGTTCGAGGACGTCGGCAACCGGCTCGCGGACTGGGCGGCGGGGTACGTCGTGGTCCTGGACGACGTCCACCGGTGCGATCCAGCCTCGGCCGCGGCGCTGGTCCGGCTGGTGCGGTCCGCGGCGCCCGCCCCGTTCCTGCTGGCCCTCGCCCACCGCCCCGGGCAGAGCCCGCCCGAGCTCCGGGAGGCGCTGGAGGCCGGGACCCGGACGGGAGCGGTCACCCGGATCGAACCCGGCCCGCTCACCCCCGAGGCGGTGGCCGCGCTGCTCGCCGACCGGCCCGCCACGGCCGGTCCCGGAGCACGCGAGCGGCTCCGACTCCCGCACCACGCGGCCGGGTTGTGCGCGGCGGCCGAGGGCAACCCCGGCCACCTGCAGTTGCTCCTCGCCGCGGACTGGCACCCCGACCACTGGCCCGACCGGGCCGGCACCGACACCGCCGGACTGCTCCGGGCCGCGGCACCGCTGATCGCCGAGTTTGACGCGCTGTCGCCCGGGGCCGTGCTCACGGCCTCGGCCGCGGCCGTGGCCGGCAGCCCGTTCCGGCCGGAGGACGTCGCCCGGCTCTCCCGGCTCGGAACGGAGCAGACCCTGGACGCGCTCGCCGAACTGGAGGACGCGGACCTGGTGCGCCCCGCCGACTGGCGGGGCCGGCTGGCCTTCCGCCACCCCGTCGTCGGCCATGTCGCCCACGAGCGGGCCGGGGCGTCGTTCCGGCTGCGCGCCCACCGGCGCGCCCTGGAGCTCAGCACCGGCCGGGGCGGCCGGGCCCGCGACCGGGCCAGGCACGCCGAGCACCTGCTGGGCAGCGACGCCGCTCTCGCCGCGCGCACCCTGGCGGACGGCGCCGCGGAACTCGCCGCCGAGGAGCCGGCCACCGCCGCGCACTGGCTCCGGCTCGCGCTGGAGGCGCTGCCCGACGCCGGGGCGGACCCGGCCGTCCGGGCCGAGCTGGAACTCGCCTGCTGCCGCGCGCTGATCGCCTCCGGCCAGCTGGAGGAGGCCCGCACCCGGGCGCACGAGCTGCTGGGCCGCCGGGCCGGGACGCTCGACCCGCGACAGCTGCTCCGGGCGCACGCCGTCTGCGCCGGCGCCGAACGCCAACTCGGCCGGTACGCCGAGGCGTCGGCGATCGCCGAGGCCGCGCTCGGCGCCCTCCCCCGGCCGCTGCCCGCCCCGCTGCCGGCCGAAGCCGCCGAGCTGGTCATCGAGTACGGGCTGGTCAACGTCCTGCGCGGCACCCACGACCAGGCACGGGCGCTGCTGCGGCAGGCCACCCGGACCCGGGCCGAACCCGACGGCACCCACGAGGCGGACCGCACCGTGCTCCGGGTCCTCGACGCGCTCTGCGTCACCCACACCGGCGACCTGGCGGAGGCCGTCGCCGGGGTCGCCCACTGCGCCCGGCTGGTCGACGCCCTCCCGGACCCACTGGCCGGCCGGACACCGGAGACCCTCGCCCTGCTCGGCAGCGCCGAGCTGTACCTGGAACGGTTCACCGACGCGGCCCGCCACCTCAGCCGGGGGCTGACGGCCGACCGCAGGGGCCCCCGCCGGCCGGTCCTGCTGCACCGGCTCCTCGGACTCGCCATGGCCGAGCAGTGGACCGGCCGGTTGGACGCCTCCCAGCAGCACGCCCGGGACGCCGAGGACCTCGCCCACGCCCTCGGGGTGCGGCCCGCCGTCGCGCTGGCCCGGGCGATCCGCGCCACGGCCCTGGTCTGGGCCCGCGGCCGCGGGTACGCCGACGACGCCGTCGCCCTGGCCGAGGAGGCGGCCGGCTCCGCCCCGCCCGGCCACAGCTGGTGGGCCGCCTCGGCGATCGGCCTGCTGGCCCACGCCCGGCTGCTCTCCGGGGATCCGACCGGGTGCCGGCGGACCGTGCTGGACGGCGGCGACGGCGGACGGCTGCCGCAGGTCCGGCCGTTCTCCCGGCCGTTCCTGCTCGCCCAGCTGTCCACCGCCGCGCTGGAGTGCGGGGACCGCGCGGAGGCCGGGCGCCTGGTCCGGACCGCCGAGGCGGAGGCCGGGCGGCTCGGCCTGCCCGTCCAGGAGGCCCACGCCCGGTACGCGCGGGCCCGGCTCCACCAGGCGGACGGGGAGCACGACGCCGCCGCCGCGCTCTTCGGCCGGGCCGCGGAGGCGTTCCGGACCGCCGGCCTGCCCGTGCAGTACGCCTGGACCCTGGCGACCGGCGCCCGCTCCTTCCACCAGGCGCACGGCCCGGCGGAGGCGCTGGTCCGCCTCGACGCCGCCGAGGCGGTCGCCCGTGCCCGTGGCGCGCGGCTGGTCGGGGAACGGGTGGCCCTGGTCCGTGCCGAGCTGGCCGCGGACGCCCGTACCGCCCACCCGCTCGGCGTGCTCAGCGACCGCGAGCGGGAGATCGCCGAACTGGCCGCCTCCGGGCTGCGCACCCGGGAGATCGCCGAGCGGTTCTTCCTCAGCCCCCGCACGGTGGAGACCCACCTGTCCCGGATCTACCGCAAGCTCGGCGTCCCGTCCCGGCTGGCCCTGTCGGAACTCCTGCGCCGGCTCGGGTAGGGCCGGCCTCGCGCCCGCCGGGCCGGCGTCGGCCCGGTCGGACCACCGTGGGCGGTGGTTCGCCGGCGGGCGGGGCGCCGGCGCGGAGCCTCCGCTTCCCCGGGCACACCAGCGCGAGAGCTGTGCACTCGTCCGAACGACTCCCCCGTGTCGGCTTCCACATTCTGTTGAAGTCCCCTTGACGCCCCGCCGGGCCCGACCCTACCGTGTTTCCACATACAGAAACCGTTCTTCCGTATGGTGGAATTCAGGAGATGAGCCCTCCGAGCCACTGCGGGCCGACGCAGGAGAGACCCGATGCCTCGTATGACAGCCGCCCGCGCGGCCGTGGAGATCCTCAAGCTCGAAGGCGTCGACGTCGCCTTCGGTGTCCCGGGTGCCGCCATCAACCCCTTCTACGCCGCCCTCAAGGCCTCCGGCGGGATCAGGCACACCCTGGCCCGGCACGTCGAGGGCGCCTCGCACATGGCCGAGGGCTACACCCGTGCCAAGGCCGGCAACATCGGCGTGTGCATCGGCACCTCGGGCCCGGCCGGCACCGACATGATCACCGGCCTGTACTCGGCGATCGCCGACTCCATCCCGATCCTGTGCATCACCGGCCAGGCCCCGGTCGCCCGCCTCCACAAGGAGGACTTCCAGGCCGTCGACATCGCCTCGATCGCCAAGCCGGTCACCAAGGCCGCCACCACCGTCCTGGAGGCCGCGCAGGTCCCCGGCGTGTTCCAGCAGGCCTTCCACCTGATGCGCTCCGGCCGCCCCGGCCCGGTCCTGATCGACCTGCCGATCGACGTCCAGCTGACCGAGATCGACTTCGACCCGGAGGCCTACCAGCCGCTGCCGGTCTACAAGCCGGCCGCCAACCGGATCCAGATCGAGAAGGCCATCGCGCTGCTCCAGGAGTCCGAGCGCCCGCTGATCGTGGCCGGCGGCGGCGTCATCAACGCCGACGCGGCCGACCTGCTGCTGGAGTTCGCCGAGCTGACCGGCGTCCCGGTCGTCCCGACCCTGATGGGCTGGGGCATCGTCCCGGACGACCACGAGCTGAACGCCGGCATGGTCGGCCTGCAGACCTCGCACCGCTACGGCAACGAGAACTTCCTCGCCTCCGACTTCGTCCTCGGCATCGGCAACCGCTGGGCCAACCGCCACACCGGCGGCCTGGACGTCTACACCGCGGGCCGCAAGTTCGTCCACGTCGACGTCGAGCCCACCCAGATCGGCAAGATCTTCGCCCCCACCCTCGGCATCGCCTCCGACGCCAAGGCCGCGCTGGAGCTGTTCGTCCAGGTCGCCAAGGAGCTCAAGGCCGCCGGCACCCTCAAGGACCGCAGCACCTGGGCCGCCTCCACCCAGGAGCGCAAGGCCCAGCTCCAGCGCCGCACCCACTTCGACAACGTGCCGCTCAAGCCGCAGCGCGTCTACGAGGAGATGAACCGGGCCTTCGGACCGGAGACCCGCTACGTCACCACCATCGGCCTGTCCCAGATCGCCGGCGCGCAGATGCTGCACGTCTACAAGCCGCGGCACTGGATCAACTGCGGCCAGGCCGGGCCGCTGGGCTGGACCATCCCGGCCGCGCTGGGCGTCGCCACCGCCGACCCCGAGGGCCAGATCGTCGCGCTCTCCGGCGACTACGACTTCCAGTTCATGGTCGAGGAGCTGGCGGTCGGCGCCCAGCACCGGATCCCGTACGTCCACGTCCTGGTGAACAACTCCTACCTCGGCCTGATCCGCCAGGCGCAGCGGGGCTTCGACATCGACTTCCAGGTCAAGCTGGAGTTCGAGAACATCAACGCGCCGGAGCTGGGCGTCTACGGCGTCGACCACGTCAAGGTCGCCGAGGGCCTGGGCTGCAAGGCGATCCGGGTCACCGAGCCGGAGGGCCTGCTGCCGGCCTTCGAGGAGGCCAAGAAGCTGGCCGCCGAGTTCCGCGTCCCGGTCGTGGTCGAGGCGATCCTGGAGCGGGTCACCAACATCTCGATGTCCGCCGCCGACATCGACAAGGTCAACGAGTTCGAGGAGCTGGCCACGCTCCCCGAGCACGCGCCGACCGCGATCAAGCCGCTGGCGCTCTGAGAACACCGCCCGGCGGGGGCGTACGAGCCGCTCCGTACGCCCCTGCCAGGCGGAACACCGGCGGGGCCGGCGCGGTTGAGCTGTCCGGGGCCGCTAGCGTGTGCCCGGGCGAGACCCCCGCTGCCGACCTGCCGAAAGGACCACCACCGTGAGCCTGTACGACATCCCGCTGCACACCCTGTCCGGCGAGCCCGCCTCGCTGGGCGACTTCAAGGGCAAGGCGCTGCTGATCGTCAACGTCGCGTCCAAGTGCGGGCTGACCCCGCAGTACACCGGCCTGGAGAACCTCCAGAAGCGGTACGCCGAGCGCGGGTTCACCGTGCTGGGCTTCCCGTGCAACCAGTTCGCCGGGCAGGAGCCGGGCAGCGCCGAGTCCATCCAGAGCTTCTGCTCCACCACCTACGGCGTGACCTTCCCGCTGTTCGAGAAGATCGACGTCAACGGCGACGACCGGCACCCGCTCTACCAGCAGCTGACCCAGGTCGCCGACGCCGAGGGCGCGGCCGGTGACGTCAGCTGGAACTTCGAGAAGTTCCTGATCTCGCCGGACGGCACCGTGGCCGCCCGGATCCGGCCGCGGACCGAGCCGGAGTCGGCCGAGCTGATCGCCGCGATCGAGGCCGTGCTGCCGGCCTGACGCCGCCCGTCCAGGACAAGGGCCGCCTCCGGGCGGCCCTTTCCCTTTACAGCAACAGCCTTGTGCCGGGCGGGAGTTCGCCCGCCCTGGCGGCCTCGCGCAGGTGCTCCAGCAGGGTGGCGCGCAGGGCCTCGGCGGCCCGGGTGAGCGGCACCTCGTGGCCGTGCGCGACGGCGATGGTGCGGCCCAGCCCCGGCCCCGCGAAGGGTGTGACGGCCAGCCCCGAGCGGGCCGCCACCATCCCGGGCACCACGGCGGGCCCCAGCCCGGCCCGGACGAAACCCAGCACCGCGTCCATCTCGCCGCCCTCGACCGCGAACTCCGGCTCGAAGCCCGCCGCCCGGCAGGCCGCCAGGGCCGCCTCCCGCACGTCGTAGCCCTCCCGGAACATCACCAGCGGCCGCCCGTCCAGCTCGGCCACCCGCACGGTGCGCCGGGGGCGCCGCCCGCCGCCCGGCGGCTCGGCCGAGACCAGCACCAGCGCCTCGTGCAGCAGCTCGGTGACGGCCAGGGCGGGCGCCGCCTCCCCGCTGGTCGGGGTGATGATCAGCGCGAGGTCCAGCTCCCCCGCCGCCAGCCAGCGCACCAGGTCGCGCGAGCCGCCCTCGCGCACCCCGAGCGCGACGCCCGGGTAGCGGTCCCGGAACACCCGCAGCACGTCCGGCACCAGGCTGGTGCACAGGCTCGGCGGCGCGCCCAGCCGGACCCGGCCGCGGCGCAGCTGCACCGTCTCCTGGACGGCCAGCCGCGCGCTCTCGGTGTCCGCGAGGATCCGGCGCGCGAGCGGCAGCAGGGCGTCCCCGGCGTCGGTGAGGGCGATGTTGCCCCGGGTGCGGTGGAACAGTTCGGCCCCCAACTCCCGTTCCAGCGAACGGATCTGCTGGGAGAGCGAGGGCTGGGCGACGTGCTCGGCCTCGGCGGCCCGGGTGAAGTGCCGGGTCTCGGCGACGGCCAGGAAGTAGCGGAGTTGCTGGAGCTGCACACCACCAGGTTAAGCCGCGACGATAGGCCCTGGCTATCGTCACCAGCCGCAGCATGTCTTGGACGCACCCTGGCCGCCGTCCCTACCGTTGCTGCCATGACAACCGCGACTCGGACGGCCCGGCATCCGTCCACCCTGGTGACCCTGTGGCGGTCGACCGTCGGCAAGAAGGCGGTCATGGCCGTCACCGGACTGGCGATGCTGCTGTACCTGGTCGCGCACATGCTGGGCAACCTCAAGGTCTTCTTCGGCCCCGACGACATCAACGGCTACGCGGCCTGGCTGCGCACCATCGGCCAGCCCTTCCTCGGCCACGAGTGGTTCCTGTGGATCGCCCGGGCCGGCCTGGTCGCCGCCGTCGTCCTGCACGGCGTCTCCGCGTACCAGCTCAGCCGCCGGGACCTCGCCGCCCGCCCGAGCAAGTACGTGCACCGGCGCCGCCGGGCCAGCTACGCGACCCGCACCATGCGCTGGGGCGGGGTGATCCTCGGGCTGTTCATCGTGTGGCACATCCTGGACCTCACCACCCTCACCGTGAACCCGGTCGCCGAGCACGGCCACGTCTACCAGAACATCGTGGGCACCTTCGGCCGCTGGTACAGCGACGTGTTCTACATCCTCGCGGTGGTGGCCCTCGGCTTCCACATCCGCCACGGCTTCTGGAGCGCCGCGCAGACCCTCGGCGCCAACAACGCCCGCCGCGACAAGGCGCTCAAGCTGACGGCCGACGGCCTCGCGCTGGTGCTGACCGCGGGCTTCCTGTCCGTCCCCCTCGCCGTGATGTTCGGAGTGGTGAAGTGAGCAGCGCCGACGTGAACAGCTACCTGGACTACGCGATCGGCGCGCCGGTCGCCGACACCAAGGCCCCCGCCGGACCGATCGAACAGCGCTGGGACCAGCGGCGGTTCGACGCCAAGCTGGTCAACCCGGCGAACCGGCGCAAGCACACCGTGATCGTGGTCGGCACCGGCCTGGCCGGCGGCGCGGCCGGCGCCACCCTCGCCGAACAGGGCTACCACGTCGTCCAGTTCTGCTTCCAGGACTCCCCGCGCCGCGCCCACTCGATCGCCGCCCAGGGCGGCATCAACGCGGCCAAGAACTACCGCAACGACGGCGACTCCGTCCGCCGGCTGTTCTACGACACCGTCAAGGGCGGCGACTTCCGCGCCCGCGAGTCCAACGTGCACCGGCTCGCCCAGGTGTCGGTGGAGATCATCGACCAGTGCGTGGCCCAGGGCGTGCCCTTCGCCCGCGAGTACGGCGGCCTGCTGGACACCCGCTCCTTCGGCGGCGTGCAGGTCTCCCGCACCTTCTACGCCCGCGGCCAGACCGGCCAGCAACTGCTGCTCGGCGCCTACCAGGCGCTCTCCCGGCAGATCGCCGCCGGGAACGTGGAACTCCACCCGCGCACCGAGATGCTGGACCTGCTGGTGGTCGACGGCCGGGCCCGCGGCATCGTCGCCCGGGACCTGGTCACCGGGGAGATCCGCTCCTACACCGCGGACGCGGTCGTCCTCGCCACCGGCGGCTACGGCAACGTCTTCTACCTCTCCACCAACGCCAAGAACTCCAACACCACCGCCATCTGGCGGGCCCACCGGCGCGGCGCCTACTTCGCCAACCCGTGCTTCACCCAGATCCACCCCACCTGCATCCCGCGCTCCGGCGACCACCAGTCCAAGCTCACCCTGATGAGCGAGTCGCTGCGCAACGACGGCCGGATCTGGGTGCCCAAGGCCGCCGGGGACACCCGCCCGCCCGGGCAGATCCCGGAGGAGGAGCGGGACTACTACCTGGAGCGGATCTACCCCTCCTTCGGCAACCTGGTGCCCCGCGACATCGCCTCCCGGGCCGCCAAGAACGTCTGCGACGAGGGCCGCGGCGTCGGCCCCGGCGGCCAGGGCGTGTACCTGGACTTCGCCGACGCGATCCGCCGGATGGGCCGGGAGGCCGTCGAGGCCAAGTACGGCAACCTCTTCGACATGTACGAGCGGATCACCGCCGAGGACCCGTACCGGGTGCCGATGCGGATCTACCCGGCGATCCACTACACGATGGGCGGGCTCTGGGTCGACTACGACCTGCAGACCAGCGTCCCGGGCCTGTTCGCGATCGGCGAGGCCAACTTCTCCGACCACGGCGCCAACCGGCTCGGCGCCAGCGCGCTGATGCAGGGCCTGGCCGACGGCTACTTCGTGCTGCCGCCCACCCTCAACGACTACCTGGCCCGCAACCCGGTGGCCCCCGTCCCCGCCGACCACCCGGTGCTCACCGAGGTCGAGGCGGAGGTCGAGGACCGGCTCAACCTGATCCTCTCCGTCGACGGCGACCGCACCCCGGACTCCTTCCACCGCGAACTCGGCGAACTGCTCTGGGACGAGTGCGGGATGGCCCGCGACGAGGCCGGGCTCAAGCGCGCCCTGGCCCGGATCCCGCAGCTGCGCGAGGAGTTCTGGCGCCGGATCAAGGTGCCCGGCACCGGCCAGGAGCTCAACCAGTCCCTGGAGAAGGCCAACCGGCTGGTCGACTACTTCGAACTCGCCGAACTCATGTGCCTGGACGCGCTGCACCGCGCCGAGTCCTGCGGCGGCCACTTCCGCACCGAGAGCCAGACCCCCGACGGCGAGGCCGCCCGCCGCGACGAGGACTTCACCTACGCCGCCGCCTGGGAGTTCACCGCCACCGGCGAGGCCCCCGTCCTCCACCGCGAGCACCTCGACTTCGAACACGTCCACCCCACCCAGCGGAGCTACGCATGAACCTCACCCTGCGCATCTGGCGCCAGGCGGGCCCGGACGCACCCGGCTCGATGACCACCTACCAGGTCAGCGGCATCAGCCCGGACATGTCCTTCCTGGAGATGCTCGACACCCTCAACGAGGAACTCATCACCCGCGGCGACCAGCCGGTCGCCTTCGACCACGACTGCCGCGAGGGCATCTGCGGGGCCTGCGGCATGGTCATCAACGGCCAGGCGCACGGCCCCGAGCGCACCACCACCTGCCAGTTGCACATGCGGCACTTCCGGGACGGCGACACCATCGACGTGGAACCGTGGCGGGCCTCGGCCTTCCCGGTGGTCAAGGACCTCGTGGTGGACCGCTCCGCCTTCGACCGGATCATCGGCTCCGGCGGCTACATCACCGCCCCCACCGGCAGCGCCCCCGACGCGCACGCCACGCCCGTCCCCAAGGAGGCCGCCGACACCGCCTTCGAGCACGCCGAGTGCATCGGCTGCGGCGCCTGCGTGGCTGCCTGCCCGAACGGCTCGGCGATGCTGTTCACCTCCGCCAAGGTGGTGCACCTCAACGTGCTGCCGCAGGGCGGGCCGGAGCGCTCCGCCCGGGTGCGCAACATGGTCACGGCGATGGACGCCGAGGGCTTCGGCGGCTGCACCAACACCGGCGAGTGCGCCACCGCCTGCCCCAAGGGCATCCCGCTGCCCAGCATCGCGGCGATGAACCGGGAGTTCCTGCGGGCCGCCCGCGGCTGACGCCCCTCGCCTCGACTCCCCTCGACTCCCCTCGGCTCGCCTCGGCTCCCCCAAGACGGTCGGCCCCTCGCTCTGGTGCTCAGGCGAGGGGCCGACGCTGTTCTCCGGGGCGTGCGAGGGGAGTTCGCGCTCCCCGAACGAGTGGTGGAACGCCGCACGCGGTGCTTCCTGGCGGAAAATCGCGCTACGGTGGTGCTCCGCTACGGGAGGACGGCATATGCCCGAGGTTCAGTCCTGCTCCGGCTGCGGCGGGTCCGGGGGGACCCAGAAGACCGAGGCAACGGTCGAACTGGACGAGGAAGGAGGCATGGTGCCCAGCGTTCACACCTTCTGGTCACCCTGCGGTCGGTGCCACGGATCCGGGACGGTGATCGTCGGATGAGGTTGGTCTTCGAGTGCGTCGAGTGCGGTGGGCACTACCTGCCGCCGGAGGGCATGGTCTATCCGGACGGGCCGGCCTCGCCGGTCTGGTGCTCCCCCTGTCAGACGTCCAAGCGCACGGCGGGCCTCCGGGAGGACCCGCTGCTCGCCCGGGTCGCCCTGGCCGCCGCCCGGGCCGCGCTGGCCCGGCGCACCGCCGAGGCCGTCGAGCCGGTCCCGGCCGGGCGCGCCGACATCCGCCCGTCCCGTCCGCCGCTGTCCCGGCGGGCGCGCTCCGGACCGGGCGGGGTACGCGGCAAGCTGGGCTGAGCAGCTCCTCCGGGCATCCGTCAAGTACCGCTTTCGACACAGCGCTTGCGCCTGCCACGAGCCCACCGGACTGACCCGCGAGCCGGGGGACGTCGCCGCACCCACGCTGGGCCTGGCGATGTCGATGTCGATGAGGATCTCGATGAGGATCCTGCCTCAGGAGGCGCTCGCCCTCAGAACAGCGCCTCCTGGGTGTCCGGCTCCGGCGGGCGGACCCGCTCCTCCAGGACCAGCCCCTCGGAGGCCCGGCCGACCGCCGGCGTGAGCGTCCAGCCGGTCAGCCGTCGGGTGTCCAGCAGCAGCGGGCCGGAGCCGTCCGGCTGGTCCAGGAAGAGGTGCCGCCCCACCGGCGGGCGCAGCGTACCGGCGACCACCGCGCCCGCGGCCAGGCCGGTGACCTCCCGGTAGGTCTCGGGGGCGCCGCCGGCCAGGCCGTAGCGCTCCACGTGGTCCGTCACCGGGCGGTCCGCGAGCAGCTCCACGGCGTGCCCGTCCAGCAGTCGGTGCGCCCGGGCCCGGGCCTCCGTCAGCACGGCGCGGCGGTGCGCGGCGTCGCCGTGCGACCACCAGTGGTCGGTCTTGATCCGGGACTTGAACCGCTCGCGCGCCATGCCCGAGGCGGCGACGGTGAGTTCGGCGCGGCGCACCGCGGGCAGGCCGCCGCGCGCGGTGAACGCGTAGGCCAGCGCGCCCTGTTCCAGCAGCCGGCTGTCGCCGCGCTGCTCGGCGGTCAGGCCGACCTTCAAGAGGCCCTCGCCGAACCAGGCGAGGTAGAGCAGGTAGGTGCGGCCGTCGTCGAGGATCTGGTCCCGGGCGAGGGCCAGGCCGCGGTCCACGCTCTGGCAGGCCGGGCACTGGGTGGCGCTGCCGCCCGGGTCGACCACCGCGTGGTGCGGGCAGGGCGTGCGCTCCGTCGCCCCGGCCAGCCAGGCGCCCACGCAGCGGCGCGGGCCGCCGAGCAGCCAGCCGACCTCCGTACCGGGCGCCACGGCGCGCTCGTGCACCCGGGCGCCGTGCACGGCGCAGAGCAGGGCCCGGCCGTCGTGCCAGCTCAGGCCGGTGGAGACCCAGCCGGCGGGCCGGTCCGGGTGCTGCGGTGCGGGGACCGTCACGGGCATCCCTCCCTGGAAGCTCTTCGAACCCGGCCAGGCTACCCGGCCCCACCGACAATCCCTCGGGACGAGGGCCCTAGCATCCGTCCATGATCGACTCACCGACCCCGGACGACCTCGCCCTCGCCCTCCGCCTCGCCGTGGACGCCCTCTCCGGCGCCCCGGCGGACGCGGACTGGTCCCGGCCCGCCGGTGGCCTCGACTGGAGCTGCTGGGAGACCGTCGAGCACCTGGCCGACGACCTCCTCGCCTACGCGGCCCAGCTCGGCCCGGCCCGACCGCCCCGCGACCGGTACGTGCCCTTCGTGGCGACCCGCCGCGCCCCGGGCGGCCCGAACAACTTCGTCCGCGCCGACCCGGCCGGCGGCGTCCCGGGGCTGCTCGAAGTCCTCGACGCCAGTGGCGGGTTGATGGTCGCGATCGCCCGGGTCGCCCCGCCGCAGGCCCGCGCGTACCACCCCTGGGGCCTCGCCGACCCGAGCGGCTTCGTCGCCATGAGCCTGGTCGAGACCCTGGTCCACCTGCACGACGCCACCCAGGGCCTCGGCCTCCCCTGGGACCCGCCCGCCGACCTCTGCGCCCGCACCCTGGCGCGCCTGTTCCCCGACGTCCCCCGCACCGCCGCCCCCTGGCCCACCCTCCTGTGGGCCACCGGCCGCGCCACCCTCCCCGACCACCCCCGCCGCACCGACTGGCGCTGGTACGCGGAACCGCGCGGCTGACGGGCCGGCGTACGGGCGCGTCGGTCCGAGGGGCTACCGGACGGGCGCGTCGACCTGACCGGAGACCGGGTCCCCGGCCGGCACCACGAAGGCGGGGTAGGTGTTGCCCGTGTCCGGGGCCCCCGTCGCGGCGGCCGGCACCGCACCGGCCGCCAGCACGGCGATCCCGGCGACGGCGGCCACCGCGGCGGCCCGGACGGCACTGCTGATGCTCATGAACTCTCCCCCTGGATCGGTCTCCTGACGATGATCCGCCCGGCCGCCCCCGCTGTCCACCTCCACGACGCCCACCCGACGAGGCGCCAGACGCCCCCAACGGCCGGGCCCCGCAGGGCTCGGGCCGGTGTCGCCCGTCGGGGCGGCGCGGGCGGGGCGGGTGGGCGGGAGCCGTGCAGGTCGCGGGGGCTTGGCCGGGCGGGGCGTCCACGTTCTATTCTGGCGGGCGCGGTCGGCGGTGGTGCCCGGAGGTGGCGCGCGGCGGCCGCGTCGGTGTGAGTGCGAAGGGGTGGCTGGTGGCGGGGCGGCGGAACAGCGGGGTGCTGGCGGTCTGGGCGGAGGCGCAGCGGCAGCAGCAGCGCCGGGAGGAGGCCCGTTGGCGTGCCGAGGCGGCGGAGTTGCGCCGGCACGAGCGGGCCCAGCGGGAGGCGCAGCGGGCGTCCGCCCGGGACGAGCGGGAGGCGCAGCGCGCGTACCAGCAGTCGCGGGAGGCGGAGGTGGCCCGGCGGACGGCGGAGCTGGACGCCCGGGTGGAGGAGTTGCGCGGGCTGCTGGCGGCCGGCCTGGCCGCGCCGGCGTTCGGGCCGCAGGCCCTGCTGGCGCCGCGCCCGGTGCCGCCGTTCGATCCGGGGCCGCTGGGTGTGCCGGTGCCGATGCCGGACCAGGCGTCCGCCGCCTACCACGTGCCGCCGCCGGACGCGGCGCAGGCCCGCAACGCCGGGGTGCGCCGCCAGTACGAGCAGTACCTGGCGCAGGCCCGGGCCCGGTTCGAGCAGGACTGGTACGCCGCGCAGGCCCGGGAGGCGGACCGGCAGTCCCGGCTGGCCGCGTACCACCAGGAGTACCTGGGGTGGGCGGAGGGCTTCCGTCGGCAGGAGGAGGAGCGCGGCGCCGGGACGGAGGAGTTGCTGCGGCGGCTTCGGGCGGGCGAGCCGGAGGCCGTGCAGGAGTACTTCACGGCGGGGCTGTACGCCTCGGCGGCCTGGCCGGAGGGCTTCCCGCACCGGCTGGTGGCGGCCTGGGAGGTGTCGAGCCGTCAGCTGGTGGTGAACTGGGAGCTGCCCGGTCCGGACGTGGTGCCGGCGGCCGGGCGGGTGCGGTACGTGAAGGCGGACGACCGCGAGGCGGAGGTGGCCCGGCCGGCGACCGAGCGCAAGGCGCTGTACCGGGAGGTGCTGGCGCAGTCGGCGCTGCGGTTGGCGGCCGAGCTGTTCCGGGCGGACCGGGACGGGATGCTGGACTCGGTGGTGGTGAACGGCTTCGTGCTGGGGATCGATCCGGCGACGGGCCGGGAGGCCGAGCGCTTCCTGTCGACGCTGACCGCGACCCGGGCCGAGTTCTCGGGGCTGGCGCTGGACCGGGTGGCCCCGGTGGAGTGCTTCCAGGGGTTGGGCGGCAAGCTGTCGGCGCGGCCGGAGCGGCTGGACGAGGTGAAGCCGGACCGGCTGCCGGAGTCGGTGGGCGGGAGCCTGGCCGGGCACTTCGGCGAGGAGGACCCGGACCTCTTCGAGATGGATCCGCTGGACTTCGAGGACCTGATCGCCGAGTTGTTCCGGCTGCGGCTTCCGGGTGATGACGACGGCCCGCAGCGGTGACGTCGGGGTGGACGTGGTCGCCGAGGACCTGGACCCGGTGACCGGCGGCAAGATCGTGATCCAGGCGAAGCGGTACCGGAAGACCGTCCCGCCGACGGCCGTGCGCGACCTGGAGTCCACCGTGCGCCACCACGGCGCGATCAAGGGCATCCTGGTGACCACGGCGGGCTTCGGCAAGGGCTCGTACAGCTACATCGAGGGCAAGCCGCTGACCCTGGTGAGCGGCCCGGAGCTGGTGGAGCTGCTGGCCGACCAGGGGCTGCGCGGCCGGCTCGGCGGCGGCGCGGGGGGCCGTGCCGGAAGCGGTGCCGGGAGCGGTGCGGACGCCGGAGCCGGTGCGGGCGGTGCGGGCGGCGGAACCGGTACGGGCGGTACGGGCGCCGCAGGCCGGACGGCCGGCGCGGGCGGTGCGGCGGCGGGGCGGCCGGAGCCGGACGCCCCGCAGAGCAGCCTCACGGTGAGCTGGCAGAGCCGGACGGCCGGCGGGGACCCGGTGGAGCTGGACGTCACGGCGTTCCTGTGCGCCCGCGGCCGGGTGCTGAGCGACGAGCACTTCGTGTTCTTCAACAACCCCCAGGACCCGGACGGCGCCGTCCGGCTGCACCCCACCCACTCGGTGCCGGGCGAGCCGGCCCGGGCGGCCCGGCTGAGCCTGGACCTGCACCGGCTGCCGGCCGCCGTGGACGAGGTGGTGCTGGCGGTGTCCACCGAGGAGGAGGAGCACCCGGCGCTGCCGCTCGGTTACGTGTACGGGCTGGCCGTCGCGGCGGAGTACGGCCCGGGGGCGGGCGGTCCGGCGAAGTGGCCGGGGGCGAACGGCGGCGTGCCGGACTCGGCGATGCTGCTCGGGAGCTTCCGACGGGCGTCCGCGGGCTGGCAGTTCGAGCCCTCGGCGCGGGCGGTGACGAACGGTCTGACGGGGCTGGCGACGGCCTTCGGCGTCGCGGTGGAGTGACGGGCCGGGACTTTGGTCCCGGCCCGACCGGTCGGCGGTTCCCGGGACTTGGGCCCTCAGGGACGCGTCATACCTGAGGAGGAGAACGCCCCCGCCGCACCGCCGGGTCGGCGGGGTCCGACCGTCCGATGGGCATACGAATCGGGCGCGAACCGCTTGGGAGGATGGATCGGTAGGAAAATCCGATTCGTTCCCAGGAGTCCACGTGTCCTTCCCCGCAACCGCCGTCCGTACCGGCCTGGCGGCCGCCCGCGCCACCGGCCTGAACAAGGTCTACGGGGAGGGGGAGACCCGGGTCGTCGCCCTGGAC
>NZ_JBIAXC010000025.1:0-136338 GCF_042896295.1 Kitasatospora sp. NPDC001309
CGCCCGCCGCGCGCGCCCGCCCCGCGCCCCCCCCGCCCCCCCGGGGCGGGGCCCCCCCGGGGGGCCCCCCCGCGCCGGGGCGCCCCCCCCCCCCCCGGCGGCCCCCCCACGTCAGTCGTCCGGGTCCTCGTCGTCGTAGACCTCGCTCACGTCGAACCGGCAGATCAGCAACTGCGGGTCCGCGTGCTCGAAGGGCTCCGGCAGCCACTCCCCCGGTTCGGTCGGCTCGGCCGCCGCCACCCAGAGCGTCGAGTCCGCCTCCTCCAGGCCGAACTCCTCACTGCGGGCGGCGATCTCGTCCGGCTCGTACTCGCCGAACAGCACGCCGATCGCGGAGTTCACGCCGCCGGCACCCCCCGGGGTCAACGACTCGTCGAGCCGCTCGGCCTGCGCGCGCAGCCGCTTGGGGTCGACCACGTGGTAGTCGCGGCGGATCAGCACGCTGATCGCCTCGGGCTGCTCCGGGCCGTGGTAGCCGCCCGGTCCCTCGTCGCCGGGGATCTCGAAGGGGGTGACCTCGTCGTAGACCTCGTACAGGAGTTGGTCGTAGGCGATGGCCGCCGTCGCGAGCTGCTCGTAGGCAGCGGTGACGGCGGGATCATCAGCTGCGTTGGGGCTTGACACCGCTTCCAGATGACGGTCGATGGCGGCCTTGACCGCCTCAGCGGCGGCGCGTACCTCGGCAATGGTGGGCTGCGCGGCATCAGACATGGTGCAGACGCTATCTCCCCGCGGCGCCGGTACGCACAGCGGTTGTCACCTACACCCGCGATTTCACCGCAACTTCCCCCCTGATGTCCGATTCCGTGCGTTCTGTCCCCCGCCGGGACCGGCGCGGGGCGGGCGCAGAGGGCGCGCAGGCGGTCCGGCGGGGCCGTCCGGGTACCGCTTCGCGCGCCGGTATCGGGGTATCCCCTCCACAGCAGCAACAGAACTGATGCGCTGTCAGACGGGCCTCCGGACCGGGCGCCGTCGAACCGCCGCACCGGGGCGGGAGGACGGCCGGAAATACCCCGGCCGACTGTCCGGGGCAGGCCGTAGGCTTGCGTGCAGGTGATCCTCAGGAGGAGCGTTTTGACCCCACCGAAGCCGGTCCGGCAGCCGGAGTACGAGTACCAGTCGCTGCGCATGCCGCGCGGTACCACCCGCAACGCGGCGCGCCAACTGCTCACCGAGCACGCCGAGTACGGGCACTGGGAGCTCGACCGACTGCGACTGTTCCCCGACGGCAGCCGGACGGTCCGACTCAAGCGACGGATCATCCGGCAGATCCGGAGCTGGTGACGGGCGGGGCACCTCACCCCGAGTCGCCGCACACCGAACCAGCGCGCACCGAACCAGTGCGCGCCGAGACTTCACGCACCCGCGGCCGCCCGTTCGAACCGGGCGGCCGCGGGTGCGTCCGTTCATCTGTTCAGCTGTTCACCCTGCCCGTCGACAGCAACCGCGAGCGGGTCCGGTGGACTCAGCGGGCGCCGGCGCGGGCCCGGCGGTAGAGCACGCCGCCGCCGATCAGCAGCGCGAGCCCGGCGGCGCCGAGCATCTCCACGTCACCGGCGCCGGTGTGGGCGAGCTCGCTGTTCGCGGCGACGCTCTGGGCGGCCGGGGCGCTGGTGCGGGCGGCGGCCGGGACGGCCTGGGTGCCGCCGTTGCTCGACGGCTGGGCGACCGGGGTGCTCGGGGTGACACCGGTCGACGGGCCGCCGTTGCGCGGGCCGCCCGTGCCGGTGTCGCCACCGGTCGACGGCGGCGGGGTGTGGCCCTCGGGGCAGTCGTCGGTCGGCTTCGGGGCCGGGTTCGGGGCGGGGTGGGCCACGTTGCCGCACTCGTTGCCGAAGGCCGGGTTGCCGACGCCCACCACGTTCACGGAGTTGCCGCAGGCGTTGACCGGGACGTGCACCGGGGCCTGGACGCTGTTGCCGGAGATCACCCCGGCCGAGTTCGCCGCGGCACCGCTCGCGGAGGCACCGGAGGCGGAGGAGCCCCGGGAGGCACCCGCACCGGAACCGGCGACGCCCCCGGGGTGGCCGCCCTGGCCGCCCTGGCCGGGCCGCGGGGCGGCGTGGCGGCCGCCGCCGGAGGCATTGGCACAGTGGTTGCCGTACGTCGGGTTCAGGGCGCCGATCACGTCGACCGTGTTGCCACAGGCGTTGATCGGTACCTCGACCGGCACCTGCACCGAGTTCCCGGAGGCGACACCCGGTGATCCTGTGGCACCCCCCTGCGCTTCGGCGCCCGCGTAGGCGTAGCCGGCGGTCGAGGCCAGCACGCTGCCGGTGGCCACGGCAGTGAGGATCCCCTTCTTGGCGACATTCCTCATGATTTCCCCTGACGTTTCGAGACGGCGTGGCGACCTTGGCATGAACTCGTATGAAAGTCGGAATTTCCGTATATCCGGAAATCGCGCAAGGCCTTTGACTGCACAGGAGTCAACGAGAGGCCAACGGGGAGGTTGAGCCGAACGAAGCAGCTTCACCCGATCGAGCGATCTGGGCGTTCGAACCTTGTCGAGTCCGGTTCGCCAAGGCCCCTGGTATGCAGAAGCCCCGGCACGCAAAGGCCCCCGGCGCGGCGCGTCCGCCGCCCGGGGGCCGTACCGAGCCCGGCTCAACGGGCCTCAGCGGCCCGGAGGTCGGCTCAGAAGTTGGCGCAGTGGTTGCCGAACGCCGGGTTCAGCACGCCGATCACGCTGACGGTGTTGCCGCACAGGTTCACCGGCACGTGGACCGGGACCTGAACCTGGTTGCCCGAGACGACACCCGGGGAACCCGCGGCCACACCCTCGGCACCGGCACCGCCGTGAGCGGACGCGACACCGGCGGCGGCGAGCACCAGGCCACCGGTGGCGGCGGCGACAGCGGCGATCTTCTTGATCTTCATCATTCCTCCTGTACGGACAACGCAACCCGTTCGGCGGGCTGCAAAGGAATGAACGACGCTGCGGCAAACGGGGTACGGAACAGATTTCCCATTCACCCGCAACGGTGATCCTTCGCACAGACGACCGGCGCGGAACGGCAAGCAGAATCGTTTCTGTTGATCACTTTCCACCCGTCCCACAATCATGCGCTCCGACAATGCGGTCGGCCCGCCCCGGCAGTCCGGGAGCGGGCCGACCCAGTCGCCTGATCAGCAGACGTCGATCGATCGGTCGATCGATCAGCAGGCGTCGATGAAGCGGTCCAGCACCCGGACGCCGAACTTCAACCCGTCCACCGGCACCCGCTCGTCCACGCCGTGGAACATCCCGGCGAAGTCCAGCTCCGGCGGCAGCTGCAACGGCGCGAAGCCGAAGCAGCGGATGCCGAGGTCCTGGAAGGACTTGGCGTCCGTCCCGCCCGACAGGCAGTACGGCACCGCCCGGGCGATCGGGTCCTCCGCCCGCAGCGCGGTCTGCATGGCCTCGACCAGCGCGCCGTCGAAGTCGGTCTCGATCGCCCGGTCCGAGTGCAGGCTCTCCCGCTTCACGCGCGGGCCCAGCACGCTGTCCAGCTCGGCGAGGAACTCCTCCTCGTAGCCGGGCAGGAAGCGCCCGTCCACATGGGCGGTGGCCTGACCGGGGATCACGTTCACCTTGTAGCCGGCGCCGAGCATGGTCGGCTGGGCGGTGTTGCGGAACGTGGTGCCGATCATCTTGGCGATGCCGCCGAGCACGCGGACCACCTCGTCCATGTCCTCCGGGTCCAGCCGGTACCCGAGGACGTCCGACAGCTCGTCCAGGAAGGCCCGCACGCTCGGGGTGATCCGCAGCGGGAACTTGTGGCGGCCGAGCCGGGCGACGGCCTCGCACAGCTCGGTGATCGCGTTGTCGTCGTTCGACATCGAGCCGTGCCCGGCCCGGCCCTCGACCGTCAGGCGCATCCAGTGCATGCCCTTCTCGGCCGTCTCCACCAGGTAGAACCGGGCCTGGTCGTTGACGGTGAAGGAGAAGCCGCCGACCTCGCCGATGCCCTCGGTCACACCCTCGAACAGCTCCGGGTGCTTGTCCACCAGGAAGCGGGCGCCGTACGTGCCGCCCGCCTCCTCGTCCGCGAGGAAGGCGAGCACCAGGTCGCGCGGGGGCTTGCGGCCGGTGCGCAGCCGGTCACGGACGACGGCGAGGGTCATCGCGTCCATGTCCTTCATGTCGACCGCGCCGCGTCCCCAGACGCAGCCGTCGGCGATCTCGCCGCCGAAGGGGTCGTACGTCCAGTCCGCGGCATTGGCCGGCACCACGTCGGTGTGGCCGTGGATCAGCAGGCCGGGACGGGACCGGTCCTCGCCCTCGATCCGGACCACCGTCGAGGCCCGCCCCTTGGCCGACTCGAAGATCTGCGGCTCGATCCCGAACTCCGCGAGCTGCTCGGCCACGTACTCGGCCGCCTTGCGCTCGCCCGGGCCGGAGCCGTCACCGTAGTTGCTGGTGTCGATCCGGATCAGATCGCGACAGATCTCGGCGACCTCCGACTCAGCCGTCACCTTCGGCGCCGCCGACTCGCTCCGCTCGCTCACGGTCACTCCTCGTCTTTGGCCCGCACCGACGCACCAGCGCGCCACCCCCAGGACCTGCACCCGGGCCGTACGAGCACGTCCGCCCATCCTCCCCCAGCCCTCGATCGCGATCCACCCCCCGCACGCCCCCGAAACCCGCTGGTCACACCCCCGCCACAGACCACCCCCCGCCCCCGCCGCCAGCCCCGCCACCAGCACGTCCGCCCGCTCCGGAGCCGTTTTGGGAGCTCAAGCCGATCTTTGCTACAGTTACATCTGTCAGCGCGACGGACGAGAGATCGGAAGCCGCGAGGGCGACACCTAGTCCGGGTGGCGGAATGGCAGACGCGCTAGCTTGAGGTGCTAGTGCCCTTTATCGGGCGTGGGGGTTCAAGTCCCCCCTCGGACACCGACGAGAGAACCCCAGTTGATCTGGGGTTCTCTTTGTTTTCCGGGACTTTGCCGGCGGCCGGGGCGCGGGCGGGCGGGCAGCGGCGCGCACAGCGGTGGGACCGACGGACGATCGGTCAGGAGGGTGCGCGGGAAGGCGGATCGGGGCCGGCGGCCCGTCGGGTTCCGCCGTGACCCGACCGCCGTGACCCGACCGCCGTGGCCCGACCGCCGTGGCCCGATCGTCGTAGCCCGACCGTCGTCGTCAGATCCGGCGGGAGTCGCCGATGGCGCTCTCGATGCCCTGGACCATCCGCCAGAGCGGCGCGTGGCGGCTGGCGACCAGCACGACCACGTCGTCGCCCGGGCCCTCGCCCTCCTGGGCCGCGTCGGCGGGGCGGTCGCTCCAGGTGGAGGTGACGAAGGCCATCGCCGCGTCCACCTCGGCCACCCAGTCGCTCTCGCCGCCCGAGCGCAGCCAGGTGCGCAGGGCGTGGTTGTGCGCGGCGACCACGGCGGCGGCGATCACGTCGGCGCGCAGCGGGCCGTCCGGGCGGGCGGCGAAGCGGCCGCGCAGGTAGGCGGCGAGGGTGTGCTCGTAGCGCCAGACCACCGACAGCTCGTACGCGCGCAGGCCGGGGACCTTGCGGGTGAGGCGGTAGCGCTGGACGGAGAAGGAGGGCTGCTCCGCGTACATCCGCAGGACCAGGCGGGCCGCCTCGCAGGCGTGCCGGACCGGGTCCTCCTCACCGCTGCCGGACTCCAGGAACTCCGTCATCTCGGCGAGGCTGCGCTCGTGGTCGGGGAAGACCACGTCCTCCTTGGCCGGGAAGTAGCGGAAGAAGGAGCGCCGGCCGACACCGGCGAGCGAGACGATGTCGTCGACCGTCGTCTGCTCGAAGCCGCGCTCCAGGAAGAGTTCGAAGGCCGCGGCCACCAGCGCCTCGCGCATGGCCGGCTTCGAGGGCCCGTCGTTCATGGGCAGGTCCTGCTCTTCCTTCTCGCTCATTCTCCGGAACTTAGCATCGGCGCGACGGGGCGGCCCCGACGGCCGGTCGGCTGGACCGGCCGGCCGTCGGGGCCCGTCGGGCCGTCGTTACGGCAGGTTGCGGGCCATCACGATCCGCTGGACCTGGTTGGTGCCCTCGTAGATCTGGGTGATCTTCGCGTCCCGCATCATCCGCTCCACCGGGTAGTCCCGCGTGTACCCGTAACCACCCAGCAACTGCACCGCGTCCGTGGTCACCTCCATCGCCACGTCCGACGCGAAACACTTCGCCGCCGCACCGAAGAACGTCAGATCCGCATCCCCACGCTGCGACTTCGCCGCCGCCACGTACGTCATCTGCCGCGCGGCCTCCAGCTTCATCGCCATGTCCGCCAGCATGAACTGCACACCCTGGAACTCCGCGATCGCCTTCCCGAACTGCTTACGCTCCTGGACATAGCCCTTCGCATAGTCCAACGCCCCCTGCGCGATACCCACCGCCTGCGCCGCGATCGTCACCCGGGTGTGGTCCAGCGTCCTCATCGCCGTCGCGAAACCCGTACCCTCCGCACCGATCATCCGGTCCGCCGGGATCCGCACGTTGTCGAAGTACACCTCACGCGTCGGCGACCCCTTGATCCCCAACTTCTTCTCCGGAGCCCCGAACGACACCCCCGCATCGCCCTTCTCCACCACGAACGCCGAGATCCCCTTCGACCGCATCGAAGGATCCGTCACGGCCATCACCGTGTAGAACTCCGACACCCCCGCGTTGGTGATCCAGCGCTTCACCCCGTTCAGCACCCAGAAGTCACCGTCACGCACCGCCCGCGTCTTCATCCCCGCCGCGTCACTGCCCGCCTCCGGCTCCGACAGGCAGTACGAGAACATCCCCTCGCCCCGCGCCAACGCCCCCAGGTACTTCGCCTTCAACTCCTCCGAACCCGACAACTGCACCGGCAACGAACCCAGCTTGTTCACCGCCGGGATCAACGACGACGAGCCGCACACCCGCGCGACCTCCTCGATCACGATCACCGTCGCCAACGCGTCCGCCCCCGCACCACCGAACTCCTCCGGCACGTGCACCGCATGCAGATCGCTGCCCGTCAGCGCGTCCAACGCCTCCTGCGGGAACCGGCCCTGCTCGTCCACCTCCGCCGCGAACGGAGCGATCTTCGCCTCGGCCAGCGAACGCACCGCCTCACGGAGCATCCCGTGCTCCTCGGAGATACGGAAGAGATCGAAGTCCTGGCTCATGATCGCCACTCCTGTTTCACGACGGTACTCAGTACCCTTCATTATGCACGTGCGTGGCAAAAAGGGAACTCAGTGCCTTCCCAGGGCGGCACTGAGTTCCCTATCCTTTTCCTGCCGAACTACCGCCGAACTACTGACGTACTTCAGCCGACAGAGCCGGTCCGAGCGCAGGGAGATGACAGCGTGGTCCACTCAGCCATCGATGCCGACACCCGGAGCACGACGCTGTACTTCCAGCGCTGTACCTGGTGCAACAACCCGACCTTCCAACGCCTGCTCTGCCCCACCTGCGGCTCCACCGAGCTGCGGCTGGAGCCCAGCGAGGGCACCGGCGTGGTCCGGCGCTGCGCGGTCGAACAGGCCCGGACGCCGCTGGTCCGGCAGAAGTCGCTGATCCGGATGGAGGAGGGGTTCGACGTCTGGTGCATCGTGGACGGGATGCGCAGCACCGTCCCGGTCGGCACCCGGGTGCGGCTGTACTCCTCCCCCGACTCCGAGCAGCCCGAGCTGCGGCTGCTGCCGATGGAGGAGCCGCCGCCGGTGCACGACCTCGAACCGCGGCCGCTGCCGCCCACCAAGGGCGGCTTCACCCAGCACCTCGCGGCCTTCGCCGAATAGCCGACGGCCCCGGACGGGAGCGGGCGGACGGGCGGACGGGCGGACGGGCGGACCAGGAAACGGACCAGGAAACGGACCAGGAAACGGACCGGGAAACGGCGGAGGGCGTGGCACTCGGTACCGGGGTACCGAGTGCCACGCCCTCCGGCGGTTCGCGGGGATCAGCCCTTGCGGGCCTTCACCTCGGCGGTGAGCTGCGGCAGCACCTCGAAGAGGTCGCCGACCACGCCGTAGTCGGCGAGCTCGAAGATCGGGGCCTCGGGGTCCTTGTTGACGGCCACGATGGTCTTCGAGGTCTGCATGCCGGCCCGGTGCTGGATGGCGCCCGAGATGCCGTTGGCCACGTACAGCTGGGGCGAGACCTGCTTGCCGGTCTGGCCGACCTGGGAGCTGTGCGGGTACCAGCCGGCGTCGACGGCGGCACGCGAGGCACCGACGGCCGCGTCCAGCGCGTCCGCGAGCTCCTCGACCACGCCGAAGCCCTCGGCGGCACCGACGCCACGGCCGCCGGAGACCACGATGGCGGCCTCGGTCAGCTCGGGACGGCCGGTGGAGACGCGCGGGGTGCGCGAGGTGACCTTGGCGGCGTTGCCGGTGAACTCCACCGACACGTTCTCCACCGCACCGGCGGCCGCGACGGCCTCCGGGGCCACGGCGTTCGGCTTGACGGTGATGACCGGCACGCCGTTGCTCACGCGGGAGTCGACGGTGAACGAGGCGGCGAACACCGACTGGGTGGCGATCGGGCCCTGCTCGCCGGCGCGGACGTCCACGGCGTCGGTGATGATGCCCGAGCCGAGGCGCAGCGCGACGCGGGCGGCGACCTCCTTGCCCTCGCCGGAGGACGTCACCAGGACGGCGGCCACGTCGTTGGCCTTGGCGATCTGGGCCAGGGCGTCCACCTTGGGGACGACCAGCTGGTCGGCGAACTCGGCGCCGTCGGCGACGTACACCTTGGCGGCACCGAACTCGGCGGCCTTGGCGGCGATGTCGGCGGCCGCGGCACCCGCGCCCAGCACGACGGCGGACGGCTCACCGATACGGCGGGCCAGGGTCAGCAGCTCCAGGGCGGGCTTGCGGACCGCGCCGTCGGCGTGGTCGACCAGGACGAGAATCTCAGCCATTGCTCTATGTCTCCGTGTTCAGCGGGATCGGCCGGATCACTGGACCAGCCGGATCGGGGTCGGGGCGGGGCGGACTAGATGAACTTCTGGTCGGCCAGGAACGCGGCGAGCTGCTTGCCGCCCTCGCCCTCGTCCTTGACGACCGTGCCCGCGGTGCGCGCCGGACGCGCCGCCACCGAGTCGACCGCCGTCCACGAACCCGCCAGACCGACCTCGTCCGCCTCGATCCCCAGGTCGTCCAGGTCCAGCGACTGCACCGGCTTCTTCTTCGCCGCCATGATCCCCTTGAACGACGGGTACCGGGCCTCACCCGACTGGTCCGTCACCGAGACCACCGCCGGCAGCGCCGCCTCGACCAGCTCCGTCGCCGCGTCACCGTCCCGACGGCCCTTCACCACGCCGCCCTCGACCGACACCTCGGACAGCAGCGTCACCTGCGGCACACCCAGCCGCTCCGCGAGCAGCGCCGGCAGCACACCCATCGTGCCGTCCGTCGACGCCATCCCACCGATCACCAGGTCGAACCCGGTCTTCTCCAGCGCCTTCGCCAGCACCGCCGACGTCCCGATCACATCCGAACCGTGGATGTCGTCGTCGTTCACGTGCACGGCCTTGTCCGCACCCATCGACAACGCCTTGCGCAGCGCGTCCTTCGCATCGTCCGGACCCACCGTGAGCACCGTCACCTCGGCACCCTCGTTCGCCTCCGCGATCCGCAGCGCCTGCTCCACGCCGTACTCGTCCAGCTCCGACAGGAGGCCGTCCACACCCTCCCGGTCCGTGGTGTGGTCGTCCGCGAAACGACGGTCACCCGTCGCATCCGGCACGTACTTCACACAGACGACGATCCTCAAGCTCATGAGCGGTTTCTCCTGTCACGGGTGCACGGATGCACTGGATCCATGGCCTCAGGTCAGGCCGAGGGTACTGAGTGCCAACCCCGGCCCGGCAACGGCCCGCGTGCCGCAAGCGCCACCTGGACCGGCATGCCGGGTCGGCTGTCTGCGACTGGCATCAGAGGCTCCACCGAGAGAATACGGCACTCAGTACCCCTGGTAAAGGCACTCAGTACCCTACCCGGTGTCCGGGGCCGTGCCGGAGTGCACCAGAATGCCCGAGCGTGCCGCCCGCAGTGCCGAACCGGGGCCCGGGGCGGCGGATCGGCACCGGAGGAGGCGGCGGAGATGACGTCGGTGGACGTGCTGGTGGTCGTGCACACCACGGTCTACGGCCAGCGGCTGCGCAGCGTCCACGCCCTCCTCGACGCCGACCCGCGGGTGCGGGTCCGGTTCACGGTGGCGCCGCACACGTTCAACCGGGGTGCGGCCGCCCACGTCCGACGGCTCGGCGCCACCGTGCTGCCCTGGGCGGAGGCCGTCCGCCGGAGTTTCGACCTGGTGCTCGCCGCGGGTTCGCGAGGGCTGGAGCGACTGCACGGCCCGACGGTCCGGCTGACGCACGGCGTCGGACACAACAAGCTGTCGCCGTCCGGCGTCGGGGCCGGGCGCACCGTCGCCGGGCTCGGGCCCGAGTACCTCGTCTGGCAGGGACGGCTGGTGCCCGCCGCGTACGCGCTCGCGCACCGGGACGACCGCACCGAGCTCGGTCGCGGCTGCCCGGAGGCGCTGTCGATCGCCGAGGTCGTGGGCGATGCCGACCACGACCGGATCGCCGCCGCGCTGCCCGACCGGGAGCGGTACCGGACCGCACTCGGACTGGCGCCCGATGAGCGGCTGGTGCTGCTCTGCTCCACCTGGGGCAGCGGCTCGCTGTTCGCGCGGCTCGACACCGTCCTGCCGCGGCTGGCCGCCGAGCTGCCCCGCCACGGCCACCGCGCCGCACTGCTGGTCCATCCCAACGTGGCCGCCGCGCACGGCCCCCGGGCCGTCCGCGCACGGGTGGCCGGCACCGCACCCGGGGCGGTCAGCGTGCCCGGGCCGGAGGAGGACTGGCGCCCCCTGCTGGTCGCCGCCGACTTCGTCATCGGCGACCACGGCTCGGTCACCCTCTACGGCACCATGACCGGCGCCCCGATCCTGCTCGCCGCCTACCCGCAGCACGGCATCAACCCGCGCTCGCCCGGCGCGCGGCTCGCCCGCACCGCGCCGGCACTCAGCCCGTCCCGCTCGCTCACCGCCCAGCTCGACCGCGCCGCCGAGCGGTACCGGCGCGAGGACTACGCCGCTGTCGCGGCCCGGATCAGCTCGGAGCCCGGCCGGTTCGACCTCAGGATGCGTCAGCTGCTCTACCGCGTCCTCGGCCTGGCCGAACCCACTCCTCCGCCCGTACCTCCCGTACTGCCGCTGCCCTCGCCGTTGTGGCCCGCGGCCGACGACGGGGTCGGTGCACCAGCAGCCATCACGGCGGCGACACGCGCGGCATCGGGGGCGCCCAGCGCCCGGTAGAGGTCGAGGGACTCCTGCCAGCGGGCGTCCGCCCCGGCGGGGTCGCCGCAGGCCAGGGCGAGGTTTCCCGTGAGTTCGAGGACCCGGGCCTCCCAGCGCCTCGCCCGGCCTTCCCGGAAGACCCCGAGCGCCTCCGCGAAGCACCGCCCCGCCTCCTCGTGGGCCCCGAGGACCGTGTGCGCCCGGCCGAGGAAGGCCAGCGCACGGGCGGCCTCGTACGCCGTGGGGAGGGTGGCGAGCTCCCGGTGGGCTCCGATGAGGACCGGGACGGCCTCGGCGGCCCGACCCTCCTCCAGCAGGATGCCGCCGAGGGCGAGTCGGGCCAGCGCCGTACCCCGTCGGTAGCCTCGGGCCGCCCGGATCGCGGCCGTCCTGCGCAGGCAGTCCGCCGCCTGGGCGAACCGGCCCTCCGCGTGGTGGGTCTGGCCGAGGCCGTAGAGGGCGTCGGCCTCGGCGAGCGCGTTGCCGGCGCCACGGGCCAGGTGGAGCGCCTCGGTGTACCACGCGGCGGCCTCCGCGCCCCGGCCGACGTTGCGCAGACCGGCGCCGCCGGAGGTGAGCATGCGTAGCTCGCCGTCGCGGTGGCCCGCCGAGCGGGCGGCGATCAGGCCGATCCGGTGGGCCTCGACCCACAGCGGGACGGGACGCAGCTGGAGGAAGAGCGGCCACATGGCGTCGACCAGCTGCCAGGCGGTGGCGGCACGACCGGTGTCGGCGGCCCAGCGGACGGCGTCGGCGAGCCGCCCGGTCTCCGCGTCGAGCCAGTCGACCGCCGCCGCTTCTCCGGCGAACTCCCCGGGCACCGGTCCGGTCACGAAGTCACGGCGCAGGGTTCGATGACTCGGGGTCAGCAGGGCCTCCGCGGCCGTGGCAGTGGCCAGGTACCAGTCGAGGAGGCGGTCGACGGCAGCCCGCCCCTCGGGGTGGTCGCGGATCCCCTCCCCGCACGCCGACGCGTGCAGCTTCACCAGGCCGTGGAAGCGGAAGCCGTCCGCCGCCGCCTCCAGCAGGTGGACGTCGACCAACCGGTCGAGCAGCGGCTCGGCCTCGGCCCGTTCCAGATCGCCGAGCACCCGGACGACGTCCAGGGTGAAGACCGGGAACGGCAGGAGACCCAGCAGCCGGTACAGCCGGACAGTCCCCGGGCCCAGTCCGGCCAGGGAGGCGTCCAGTGGCTGCCGCACGCCCTCTCCGTCGATGTCGAGTGCGACGAGCCGCCGGGACTCGTCGACGACGGGTCCGGCGGCGCCCAGGAGCGACTGCGCGGGCCGGGCCGCGACCCTGGCGGCGGCAAGACAGACGGCCAGCGGAAGCCCTGCGCAGCACCCCACCACCAGTTCCGCGACCGCCTGCTCCCGCGCCACCCGCTCCTCGCCGACCAGCTGGGCGAACAGTCGCACCGAGTCCTCGTCCGACAGCAGGTCGACCGGCCGGAGAACGGCACCGTCCGTGCCGAGCCGGGTGAGTCGACGGCGGCTGGTGACCACGACCACGGCGTGCTCCGCGCCGGGCAGCAGCGAGCGGACCTGGGCGGCGCTGGATGCGTCGTCGAGCAGGACGGCTATCCGGCGTTCGGCGGCGAGCGAGCGCCAGAGCGCGGCGCCCTCGGAGGGGTCGCGTGGCACCGGCGAGACGCCGAGGGCGCGCAGGAAGCCCGCCAGCACCTCGGCAGGATCCGCCGGACCGCCGGGGGCGTGGGCCCGCAGGTCGGCGAAGAGCCGACCGTCCGGGAAGCGCTCGGAATGGCCTCGCAGCCAGTGGACACCGAGGGCGGTCTTCCCCACCCCGGCGGGCCCGGTGAGCACCACGGTCAGGTCGACCGGACCGCCCGCCCTGCCCAACTCTCGGTCCAGGCAGGCGAGGTCGGCGTCCCGTCCGACCAGCCGACGCGGCACGGGGGGAAGCTGCCGAGGTACCGGGGGCGAGGAGCCAGCGGGCGAGGAGTAGACGGTCAGGTCGCGGATCCGGCCCGCCTGGACGACCGCACCGGCGACCTCGCTCCCGGCAAGGGAGTTGCGCACCGTGGAACTCGGCTCACGGGTGGAGTCCGCCGCGCTCACCGGCCGCCGCCGGACCGGCGAGGACGTCGAACTCGCGGCGCCCCGCACGAATCCGGTTCCATCGGCTCCCCCTACCCGTCAGGCACAGCACGAACGAAGGACGGAGACGGCCGGAGAAGGCGCCGGAATCGTCCGGGCATCACTGATACCACGAGACATGACGGATCGTCAGCCTGATCGCCCCGCGCCGTCCGGCACCACGGGCCGGTGCGGTTCGCGCCGGCCCGTGGACGCGGGGCCACGAGGTCAGGCAGCGGTCAACGCGACGGCTGCCTCTCCCGTGTAGACGCTGAAGGTCAACGACTCCTGCAGATAGAGCCGTACCGAGTCACCGTCGTGGGAGAGGTAGCCGACGGAAACGTCCTGGCCCAGGTGGAGTTCGAAGTCGCCGCCGCGGGTGGAGAGCAGGAAGGCGCCCTCGATGGCGGGGGCCCAGATGATGTCCCCGTCGAGGAGGCGGGCGATGTGGCTGGCGACGGGGTAGCCGTGGTCGGAGGTCTCGTTGACGGCGGTGTAGGCGTCGGCGCCGAGGAGGAGGGCGTAGGGGCCGCCGACGCCGGCGAGGCGGAGAGCGGTGAGGGCCTGGCTGACGGCTTCGGGGTATTCGCGGACGTCGGGCGGGAGTTGGACCGGCGGGTTGGTGGAGTCGGCGCGAATGCCCTCGATGTGGGCGGCGGGGTAGCCGGCGAAGACGGTGCGGTCCTCGGCGCGGGCGAGGGTGCGGGCGGCGTCCTTGACGGGTTGCCAGTCGGAGTCGCGGGAGCCGCGTTCGACGTCGTCGACGGCGGAGCGGCTGACGGTGAAGGGGACGCGCAGTTCGACCACCGGACGGCTGGTGCGGGCGTGGGCCTGGACGCCGTCGAGGGGTGGGTCGATGGTGGTGAGGTGGCCGGTGCCGACGGCGGCGAGGGTGGGGCCGTCGGGACCGTCGAGGTCGACCACGCGGCGGCCGGCGACGTGGAGTTTGAAGGTCTGCCGGGCCTCCTCCTCGATCTCCTCCCAGGCGGCGGCGGAGACGGGGGCGAGTTCTCGGTGCAGGTTGCTCATGGTGCGGGTCCTGTTCAGGAGGTCGGCCGTTCAGGAGGTCGGCTGTTCAGGAGGTCGGTCTGAGGCTGCCGATGCCGAGTGAGCCGTCCGGGCGGGCTGCGGGCGCAGCCGGGGCCGGGGTCGGGGTCGGGGTCGGGCCCGAGGCCGGGGCGGCCGGGGGCGGGGTGTCCAGGAGGTCGGCGGTCGGGACGAAGAACAGCGAACCGGTGACGGCGGTGGAGAAGTCGAGCAGCCGGTCGGTGGTGCCGGGCGGGCGGCCGAGGAACATGTTGCGCAGCATCTCCTCGGTGACCCCGGGGTCGCGCGCGTAGCCGATGAAGTAGGTGCCGAACTCGCCGCTGCGGTCGAAGGAACCGAAGGGCATGTTGAACCGGAGGATCTTCCGCTCGGCGCCGTCCGGGCCGGTGATCACGGTGAGGGCGACGTGCGAGTCGGCGGGTTTGACGTCGTCGTCCAGCTCGATGTCGGTGAGTTTGGTGCGGCCGACGGCCCCCTCCTGCTGCTCGACGGCGAGGGCGTTCCACGTGTCGAGGTCGTGCAGGTACTTCTGGACGATGACGTAGCTGCCGCCGGCGAAGCCCGGGTCCTCCTCCCCCACCACGGCGGCGGTCTCGGCCGCACGGCCCTCGGGGTTCTCGGTCCCGTCGACGAAGCCGAGCAGGTCGCGGTCGTCGAAGTACTTGAAGCCCTGGACGGAGTCGACCACGGTGGCCGCCCCGGCGAGCCGGTCGACCAGGCGGGTGGCGAGTTCGAAGCAGAGGTCCATCCGTTCGGCCCGCAGGTGCAGCAGCAGGTCACCGGGGGTGGCCGGGGCGCGGTGGCGGGGGCCGACCACCTCCTGGAAGGGGTGGAGTCCGGCGGGACGGGGGCCGGTGAAGAGCCGGTCCCAGAGGTCGGAGCCGATGCCGGTGACGCAGGTGAGGCCGCCCTCGGGGGCCCGGAAGCCGACGGCCCGGCGCAGTCCGGCGAGGTCGGGCAGCAGGTCGCGGACGGTGGGCTCGCCGCCGGGTTCCACGGTGAGGACCAGGAAGACCGCCGCACTGGTCAGCGGGGAGAGCACGGCTTGGGGTTCGGGCTGCACGGCGGGGGTCCTCCTCGGGAGGCGGCTCGCGGAGCGCTCTCTCACGGGGTGTGAACGGATCGCGACGGATCAGCACCAATCTGATCATGCCGATGAGGACCTCGCACGGCGGGCGGCCGGGCGCGGACCTGCGGAAGGAGCGGACAGGCCGAAGGGGCGGACCTGCGGAGGGGTGGACGTGCGGAAGGGGCGGGGCGCACCGTCGCGCACCCGCCCCTCAGGTCCGGCCCTCAGACCCGCAACGCCGCCAGCTGCTCGGCGAACGGGACCACCTGCTCCGGCACCGCCGCCGCCTCCGCCGCCGGGGCCCGCCCCGCCAGCAGGGCCGCCAGCTCGCCCGCCGCGCGGTCGATCCGGCCCGGCAGGCCGTCGGTGAGCGCGTCGCCCGCCGTGCCCCAGTCGTCGGTGGCCGCGTACACGGCGGTCGGCAGCACCACCGCGCGCAGGTAGCTGAACAGCGGCCGGACGGCGTGCTCCAGGGCGAGCGAGTGCCGTGGCGTGCCGCCGGTGGCGGCGATCAGCACCGGCTTGCCGGTGAGCGCGTCGTGGTCGACCAGGTCGAAGAAGGACTTGAACAGGCCGCTGTAGGAGGCCGTGAAGATCGGCGTCACCGCGATCACCGCGTCCGCCCCCGTCACCGTCCCGATCGCCCCGCGCAGCGCGGCGGCCGGGAAGCCGGTGACGAAGTTGTTGGCGATGTCCACGGCGAGGTCGCGCAACTCGACCACGGTGACCTCGACCTCCCGCCCCTCCAGGGCGAGCCGGCGCACGGTCGACTCGGCGAGCCGGTCGGCCAGCAGCCGCGTCGAGGACGGCTTGCTGAGGCCGGCGCTCACCACGGCCAGCTTGAACGCGGTCACTCGGCCACCTCCACGGTCTCCTTGTCACGGGCCGCGACCAGCGCGGCGTGGGTCGGCCCGTCCGGGACCTCGGCCGGACGGCCCTTGGCGAACTCCTCGCGCAGCACCGGCACGACCTCCTCGCCCAGCAGGTCCAGCTGCTCCAGCACGGTCTTGAGCGGCAGGCCGGCGTGGTCCATCAGGAACAGCTGGCGCTGGTAGTCGCCGAAGGTCTCGCGGAAGGTCAGCGTCTTCTCGATGACCTCCTGCGGGCTGCCGACGGTCAGCGGGGTCTGCTCGGTGAACTCCTCCAGCGAGGGCCCGTGCCCGTACACCGGCGCGTTGTCGAAGTACGGGCGGAACTCGCGGACCGCGTCCTGGGAGTTCTTCCGCATGAACAGCTGGCCGCCGAGGCCGACGACCGCCTGCTCGGGGGTGCCGTGCCCGTAGTGGGCGTAGCGCTCGCGGTAGAGGTCGATCAGCTTCTGGAAGTGCTCCTTGGGCCAGAAGATGTTGTTCGCGAAGAAGCCGTCCCCGTAGTAGGCGGCCTGTTCGGCGATCTCCGGGCTGCGGATCGAGCCGTGCCAGACGAACGGCGGGACGTCGTCCAGCGGGCGCGGGGTGGAGGTGAAGGACTGCAGCGGGGTGCGGAAGCGGCCCTGCCAGTCGACGACCTCCTCGCGCCACAGCTGGTGCAGCAGCGCGTAGTTCTCGACCGCGAGCGGGATGCCCTGGCGGATGTCCTTGCCGAACCACGGGTAGACCGGGCCGGTGTTGCCGCGGCCCATCATGAGGTCCACCCGGCCGTCGGCGAGGTGCTGGAGCATCGCGAAGTCCTCGGCGATCTTCACCGGGTCGTTGGTGGTGATCAGCGTGGTCGAGGTCGAGAGGATGATCCGGTCCGTCTGCGCGGCGATGTAGCCGAGCATGGTCGTCGGCGAGGACGGGACGAACGGCGGGTTGTGGTGCTCGCCGGTCGCGAAGACGTCCAGGCCCACTTCCTCGGCCTTGCGCGCGATGGCCACCATCGCCTTGATCCGCTCGTGCTCGCTCGGGGTGCGTCCGGTGGTCGGGTCGGGGGTGACGTCGCCGACGGTGAAGATTCCGAACTGCATGCTGCTCACCACACTCCAGGAGGTCCAAGTCGTTCAACTTTCAACCACCCTAGCACGCAGGCGCGGATCGTTATTCCCGCGCTTCCCGCCGACAATAGAAGGCGGGCCCCGGCAACCGCCGGAGCCCGCGGAAGGACGGCGAACCGATGGCGCCGTACATCGCGGTGAGCGCACTGAGCCACGAGGGCCTGGTGCGGGAGCACAACGAGGACAGCCTCACGATCGGCCCGTGGACGCTCTGCGCCACCGTGACCACCAACCCGCAGACCCTGCTCTTCCCGCTCGGCCCGCCCTGCGTGGTCGCCGTGACCGACGGCCTCGGCGGCCACCCCGGCGGCGAGGTGGCCAGCGCCCTGGTCGCCCGCCGGCTCGCCGCCGCCGGGGGCGGACTGGACGGCGAGGAGGCCGTCCGGGCGGAGCTCCAGGAGTGCAACCGGGCGGTCTACGCGGCCGCCGCCGGGGAGCCGGAGCTGGCCGCGATGGGGACGACGGTCGCCGGGCTGGTGCTGCTGCCCGACCGGGCCGTGGTCTTCAACGTCGGCGACAGCCGGGTCTACCGGATCAGCAGTGGCGGGCCGGAGCCGTCGCCCCCGGAGCGGTCGAGCCCGGAGCGGGGGACCTCGGCGCGGGAGGCCCCGGAGCGGGTGAGCCTGGAGCGGGTGAGCGTGGACGACAGCCCGCCGCTGCCGCCCGGACAGCGCACCACCCCGCTGGTCACCCAGACCCTGGGCGGCTCGCTCGGACTCACCTTCGTCGAACCGCACGTACGGGTCTCGCCGCTCGCCGCCGGCGACCGCTACCTGGTGTGCAGCGACGGCCTGACCGACCCGGTACCCGAGGAGGAGCTCGCCGGACTGCTCGCCCGCGCGGACGGGCCCTCCGACCGGGCCGACGGCAGGGCCGCCTTCGAGCTGTGGAAGGCGGCCGTCGAGGCGGGCGGTCCGGACAACATCACCCTGGCGCTGGTGCGGATCGGCGAGTAGCCGCGCGCGATGCCCCGGAAGCACCGGAGACCGGGATGCCGGAACGCCGGAAGCCGTGCCGACGGTTCGTCAGCACGGCCTCCGGAAAAGCGAGTTGGGCCACTGCCGGGCGGCTACTTGCGCAGCAGCAGGATCACTCCGGCCGTCACCAGGCCGACCAGCACGGCAGCCGCGCCGTACGCCAGGCGGTGCGCCTTCAACACCGGCAGGAAGCGGTCCACCGCGTAGCGGCCCGGGCCGGTCAGCGCCAGGGCGGCGGCGCCCGCCGTCAGCAGCAGCTCGTACTCGCTGCCCTTCGGGGCGAAGAAGCCGCCGCCCCAGGTGACGGCGATCGCGTTGACCATCGTGCCGACGATCGCAGCGCCCGCCAGCGGGGTCAGCAGGCCGACGGCGAGGCCGAGTCCGCCCAGGACCTCGGTCAGGCCGGCCACCACGGCCATGGCGTTGCCGGCCGGGTAACCGCTCATGGTGAAGAACTGACCGGTGCCGTCGATCCCGCCGCCCCCGAACCAGCCGAACAGCTTCTGGCTGCCGTGCGCGGCCATGGTCAGGCCGAGCACCAGGCGCAGGAGCAGGAGTCCGGCGTCGTAGGCGTGCGGGGAGGTCGTCGCGGACCCGGAGCCGCCCCGTGCGGAGCGGGCGGCGGGGCTGGTGGGACTGGTGGCGGCGGTCGTGCTCGGGCTGCTGCTCGGCATGCGCGTCTCCATCGATCGGGGTCGGTCGTAGGGGGTGTGTGTGGTGATGCGGCCGGGCGGGGTGGGACACGCCGCGCCTTTTGTTCAAATTTGAACCGGCCACTCCTCGACCGTACCGTGGAGTTCGAATTTGAACAACTGACGGTGCATGGACGACTCGCGCACCCCACCGGGGCCGGGGCAGGGTGGAGACATGGCTCACCGCAGGCAACGCCCGCCGGCCGACCGGCCCGGCACGCCCTACCCCGAGGCGCTCGCCGCCTTCGACGAACGGGTCCGGCTGATCGCCCCCGGCCACTGGGACTCCCCCACCCCGTGCGCCGACTGGACGGTGCGGGACCTGGTCAACCACCTCACCGGCGAGCAGCTCTGGGTCCCCGACCTGCTGATGGGCGCCACCATCGCCGAGGTCGGCGGCCGCTACGACGGCGACGTGCTCGGCGACGACCCGGTCGCCGCCTGGAACTCCGCCGCCGAAGCCGCCCGGCAGGCCTGGGAGGTGCCCGGCGCCACCGAACTCACCGTCCACCTCTCCTTCGCGGACGTCTCCGGGCAGTACTACCTGGACCAGCTCACCACCGACCTGGTCGTCCACGCCTGGGACCTCGCCGAGGGCATCGGCACCCGTACCCGGCTCCCGGCCGGCCTGGTGGACTTCGCGCTCGGCGAGATCGGCGGCTACGGCGACCTCTCCGGCAGCGGACTCTTCGACCCGCCGCTGCCGGTCCCCTCGGACGCCGCCCCGCAGACCCGGCTGCTGGCCCTCACCGGGCGGCGGGACGGCGGCTGAGCAGGGATCTCCCCGCGGAACCCGCACCCAGCAGCGGCCCGGACCGGGGTTTCGCGCGGCGGCGCCGGATACTGGACAGTACGGGGGGCGAGTCCTGATCCCGGACGAGAGGCGGGCACGCCATGAGCCGCAGGCCGGACATCCTCGGCGAGTTCACCGCCGACCACAAGGCGGCCACCGACCTGCTCGACCGCGCCGAGGCGGCGCCGGCCGGCTCGGCCGAGCGCGGCGAGCTGGTCAGCAGGCTGACCGACCTGCTGTTCAGCCACTGCGCCGCTGAGGAGGAGCACCTCTTCCCACTCGTCCAGCACGACGTGCCCGAGGGCGGAGCCCTGGTGTTCAGCAGCATCCACGACCACCTCGCGATCGGGCAGTACCTCGCCGACCTGCAAGGACTCGGCCCGGACGACCCGGCGTTCGACACCCTCCTGCACGGCCTCGGCGACACCCTCCGGCGGCACCTCACCGGCGAGGAGAAGACGGTCTTCCCGGCCGCCCGCAAGGCCCTGCCCGCAGCGACCCGCGCGGAGCTCGGCGAACGGCTCCGGGCCCAGCGGGCGGACACCGAGCCGACGGGCAGCGATCCTGCGGGCACCGAAGCGAGAGGCACCGAACCAGCGGGCACCGAGGCGACGGGCACCGAACAGGCGGGCACCGAACCGGCGGGCAGCGGCCCCGCGGGCTGAGGCCGGTCAGCTCTTCGGGCTGATCACCGCGAAGCGGGCGCCGTCACGGTCCCGCAGCCGGGCCACCCGGCCGTACGGGGAGTCGAAGACCGGTCCGATCCCCGCCCCGCCCAGCTCAACCGCCCGCGCCACCGCCCGGTCGGTGTCCGGGACGGCGAAGGAGACCTCCCAGTGCGGCGGTGGGCCCGCCGGTCCGCCCGCCTGCTCCTTGGCCAGCGCCGCGACGCTGTGCCCCTCCGCGCGCAGCACCACCCGGTCGTGCTCCCAGCGGACCTCGAAGCGCTCCGGGTCCCGGCCGTCCCAGCGGAACACCTCGCCGTAGAACAGCGCCGCCGCGAAGGGGTCCGGGGTGCGCAGCTCGATCCAGACCGGCGCTCCCGGCACGTCCAGCCGCCGGGCCCGGCCCGGCGGGCCCTCCCAGATGCCGAACACCGCCCCGGCCGGGTCCGCCGCGAAGGCCACCCGCCCGGCGTCGAAGGCCAGCGGGCCGACCGCCAGGGTCGCGCCGCGCTCGCGCACGGCGTCGGCGGCGGCGTCGGCGCTCTCCGTCCCGAAGTAACTGGTCCAGGCGAGCGGCACCGCCCCCAGGCCCGCCACCCCCAACCCGGCCACCGCCTCCCCGCCGGTCACCGCGTGCACGTACGGGCCGAAGCGCTCCGGGCCGGGCTCGAACTCCCAACCCAGCAGCGGACCGTAGAACCCCGTGGCGCTCTCCAGGTCCCGGGCCATCAGGCTCACCCAGCACGGAACGGCCGCCACGCAGCGCACCTTGGCGGTCGTCTCCTCGCTGCCCATCGCGGACCTCCTCGCCCACCCGGCCGCCGGGCCCCTCCCGACTCCCGCGGCCCACCGGCCGCCCGGGACGCCCACAGCCTAGGGCGGGCGGAGCAGCCCGCCCGGGAAGGCACGGCCGGGCTCAGCGCACCCAGTTCTTGAGCGGCTCGGTGTCGAGGACGATGCCGACCGGGTCGGGGAGGCGGACGCTCTTGCCGAAGGCGAAGGTCCGGACGGTTTCGTAGCGAACGCCGCCCGGCCGGCTGTGGACGACGGCTTCGGCGGAGTCGCGATCGATCAGCAGGTAGACGGGGATGCCGGCCTCGGCGTAGGCACACGGCTTCTCGACGCGGGCCCGGTGGTCGGCGTCCGCATCGTCGTCAGCGACCTCGAAGACCATCAGCACCTCCTCGGCCTCCGCCCACGCACCGAGGCCGGCGAAGGCCTCCGAGGGCGCCAGGACGCCGTCAGGGTGCGCCCGCCCGTCCCGGAGCGCCTGCACCTTCAGGCCGTGGCTGTGCAGGAACTGTTCCGGCCGCACGTGCAGGCACCTGCGCACCAGCCACTCGACCACCCGTCCGTGGTTGCCGTCGGGTCGGGGCTGGACCACCAGCCGCCCGCCGAGGAACTCCAGCCGGATTCCTTCGACCGCCCGGGGGCGAGACGCGCGAGCTCCTCGAACTCCTCGGGCACCATCTGCGGGCGTCCAGGGATCACGCTCACGGGTCCTCCTCCGCCGCCTGGTTGTCCGATCGGACAACGAGGAGATCGGCGGGCGGGAACCGTAAACGTGACGCAGGTCACAGCACGGGAGGAAATTGCGGGGACAGATTCCCCGTTTGCGAGTACGTTGGAGAAAGCGGGGAGAACTTCCCCGGTATTCTGGAGGAGCACGTCGCCATGACCACCGTCGCCGCAGAGCCGGCCCATTCCACGGGGAGTGTGCGCACGCCGAAGTTGCGTGCGGACGCGAGCCGGAACCGGGAGCGGATCGTACTGGCGGCCCGGGACGCGTTCGTCGAGCACGGTGCCGAGGTGCCGCTGGACGAGATCGCGAAGCGGGCGGGGGTCGGCAATGCCACGCTGTACCGGAACTTCCCGGACCGCGCGGCGCTGATCCAGGAAGTGGCGCTGCTCGTCAAGAACCGCATCCTGGCCCTCGCCGAGACGGCGACGGCCGAGGCGGACGCGGGAGTGGGCGGCGGTCCGTTCGACGCTCTGCAGCGGTTCGTGCACGCGACCGTGGCGGAGAAGGTCGGCGGGCTCTGCGCCGTCTTCACCAGCACCGTCGATCCGGACGACCCGGAGTTGACCGAGACGCGGGAGCGCCTGCGGTCCGCCGTGAGCGGACTGATGGAGCGCGCCCGGGCCACCGGCGAGCTCCGGCCGGACGTCGACCACGGGGACCTGTTCGTCGCGATGAGCCAGCTGACCCGGCCGCTGCCGGGCACCTCCTGCCAGCTGCTCGACGACTTCGTCCACCGCCACCTGCAGCTGTTCCTGGACGGCCTGCGCGCGCCGGCCCGCTCGGCGCTGCCCGGCCGGGCCGCGACCTTCGAGGACTTCCGCCCTCGGCACTGACCGACCACCTGGACCCAACCACTGATCCGATCCTGATCCGAGCCGATCCGACCCCCCTCGCACCCCACCTTCCGCGCGACTGACCGGAGTCGCCTCCGGGCGCGTCCGCGCGCCCTCGCACCCGTACGGCAACCTGCCGTTCCCGTACGGCAGTTGACCGTTCTCGCACACCACGCACCGTGAAATGGGTACCCCCATGTCTCAGACCGACGCCGCTCCGGCGACGATCCCCGATCCCAGGCGCTGGAAGGCGCTGATCTTCATCGGCCTGGCCCAGCTGATGGTCGTCCTCGACGCCACCATCGTGAACATCGCCCTGCCGTCCGCCCAGACCGACCTGGGCATATCCGACGGCAACCGCCAGTGGGTGATCACCGCCTACGCGCTGGCCTTCGGCGGCCTGCTGCTGTTCGGCGGCCGGATCGCGGACCTCTGGGGCCGCAAGCGGACCTTCATCGTCGGTCTGACCGGCTTCGCCCTCGCCTCCGCGCTCGGCGGCATGGCGGTCAACACCGCGATGCTGCTCGGCGCCCGCGCCCTCCAGGGCGTGTTCGGCGCGCTGCTCGCCCCGGCCGCGCTGTCGCTGCTCGCCGTGACCTTCACCGAGGCCAAGGAGCGCGCCAAGGCCTTCGGCATCTACGGGGCGATCGCCGGTGGCGGTGGCGCCATCGGTCTGATCCTCGGCGGCGCGCTGACCGAGTACCTGAACTGGCGCTGGACCTTCTACGTCAACATCCCGTTCGCCATCGCGGCCATCGCCGGCGCCGTCCTGGTGATCAGCGAGCCCGTCGGGGGCCGCAACCGCAACAAGCTGGACATCCCCGGCGTGGTGCTGGTGACCACCGGCCTGGTCTCGCTGGTGTACGGCTTCACCCGCGCCGAGTCCAGCGGCTGGACCGCCGGCAGCACCCTGGCGCTGTTCGCCGCGGCCGTCGTGCTGCTGACCGCCTTCGTGATCGTGGAGCGCGCGGTCGCCGCCCCGCTGCTGCCGCTGCGCGTGGTGCTCAACCGCAACCGGGGTGGGGTCTACCTGTCGCTGGGCATGGCCGTGATCGGCATGTTCGGTCTGTTCCTCTTCCTGACCTACTACCTCCAGGTCGTGCGCGGCTACAGCCCGGTGCTGACCGGCGTCGCCTTCCTGCCGATGGTGGCGGGCATGATCACGGGCTCGACCCAGATCGGCGCCCGGCTGATGACCCGCGTCCCGGCGCGCTACCTGATGGCGCCCGGCTTCCTGACCGCCTCGGTCGGCATGTTCCTGCTGACCCACATCGGCCTGGACACCTCGTACCCGGCGCTGATCCTGCCCGGCCTGGTCCTGATGGGCCTCGGCATGGGCACCGCCTTCATGCCGGCCATGAGCCTCGCGACCTACGGCGTCCAGCCGCGTGACGCGGGCGTGGCCTCGGCCATGGTCAACACCTCGCAGCAGGTCGGCGGCGCCATCGGCACCGCGCTGCTGAACACCATCGCGGCCAGCGCCACCACCAGCTGGCTGACCTCGCACGCCACCTCGCTGGCCACCGCGGCCAGCCCGGAGGCCGCCAAGCTCGTGCAGTTCCAGGGCATGGTGCACGGCTTCTCGACCGCGATCTGGGTGTCCTTCGGGATCCTGGTGGCGGCCGCCGCCGTCGCCTTCACCTTCATCAACGCCGGTCGCCCCGACACCACGGGTGCCGGCTCGGGTGCGGCGAAGAGCGACGAGGTGCCGGTGCTGGTGCACTGACCCTCGCGGGACCCCACGGGGTGACTCGGGTGCGCATGCGGCCCGTCCGGTGTCTTCCACGACACCGGACGGGCCGTTCGCCGTTTCCGGAGGGGCCGTTCGCCGTTTCCGGGACGCGCCGTTCGCCGTTTCCGAACGGGCCGTCCGGGAGCGGCGAGCCGCGGCGGAAGGAGCCCCGGGTGGAAGTGGGGATCAGTCCCCGATTATGGTGGCGTCCGTACGAAGCGGGGACTGATCCCCGTTTCCTTCGGACCGAGGTGCGTGCACATGACCCGGAATCAGAACCCAGGGCGGGGGCAGCGGGCCGCCGACTGGGCGGACGGCCGACTGGGGATCCACTCCCTCGCCAGGGCCAACCTGCGCAAGATCTTCCCGGACCACTGGTCCTTCATGCTGGGCGAGATCTGCCTCTACACCTTCCTGATCATCATCCTGACCGGCGTCTGGCTGACCCTGTTCTTCAAGCCGAGCATGGGCGAGGTGGTCTACAGCGGCTCGTACGTCCCGCTCAAGGGCATCCGGATGTCCGAGGCCTACGCCTCCACCGTGGACATCAGCTTCGAGGTCCGCGGCGGACTGCTGATCCGGCAGATCCACCACTGGGCGGCGATCGTCTTCGTCGCGGCGATGTTCGTGCACATGATGCGGGTGTTCTTCACCGGTGCGTTCCGCAAGCCGCGCGAGGTCAACTGGGTCTTCGGCTTCCTGCTGCTGTTCCTCGGCATGCTGGACGGCTTCTTCGGCTACTCGCTCCCGGACGACCTGCTCTCCGGCACCGGCATCCGGTTCATCGAGGGCGTGGTGCTGGCCGTGCCGCTGGTCGGCACCTACATCCAGATGTTCCTGTTCGGCGGGGAGTTCCCCGGGCACGACATCATCCCGAGGTTCTTCACCGTCCACGTACTGCTCGTGCCCGGCATCATGCTCGGGCTGCTGGTGGCGCACCTGATCCTGGTCTTCTACCACAAGCACACGCAGTGGGCGGGCCCCGGCAGGACCGAGAAGAACGTCGTCGGCATGCCGCTGATGCCGGTCTACATGGCGAAGGCCGGCGGCTTCTTCTTCCTGGTCTTCGGGATCGTCGCCCTGATGTCGGCGATCGCCACGATCAACCCGATCTGGGCGTACGGCCCGTACCGTCCGGACCAGGTCTCCACCGACGCCCAGCCCGACTGGTACATGGGCTTCGCCGAGGGCCTGATCCGGGTGATGCCGGGCTGGGAGGTCGGCCTGTGGGGGCACACCCTCAACCTCGGGGTGCTGATCCCGTTCACGCTGTTCCCGGTGATCCTCGGCGCGATCGCGGTCTACCCGTTCGTCGAGGGCTGGGTGACGAACGACGCCCGCGAGCACCACCTGCTCGACCGGCCGCGCAACGCGCCGGTCCGCACCGCCCTCGGCGCGGCCTGGATCAGCGTCTACCTGGTGATGCTCGCGGGCGGCGGCAACGACCTCATCGCCACCCATCTGCACCTGTCGCTCAACGCCATCACCTACGCCGTACGGATCGGCTTCTTCGTCGTCCCGGTGGCCGTCTTCGTGGTCACCAAGCGCTGGTGCCTGGGCCTGCAACGGCGGGACCGCGACAAGGTGCTGCACGGCCGGGAGACCGGCGTCGTCAAGCGGCTGCCGCACGGCGAGTTCACCGAGGTGCACGCCGGGCTCGCGCCCGCCGAACTGCACCGGCTCACCGCACACGAGCAGCCCCGCCCCCTCGAACTGCCGCCCGCGGTCGACGAGAATGGAGTGGCCCGGCCGGCGGGCGCGCTCACCCGCACCCGCGTGCGGCTGTCCCGCGGGTTCCACGGCGAGCACGCGCGGATCGGGAAGCCCACCGCCGAGGAGTACCGCGAGCACCACGAGCACCGCGAGCACCGCGAGATCACCGAGGGCGAGGGCCACGGTCACCACTGACCCCGCCCCCCTGTGCGAGGGAGGAGATCATGCACGACCCCACCGACCGGCTCGCCGACAGCAAGTACCTCCTGCTGACCACCTTCGGCGACGACGGCAGCCGACTGGACACCCAGCTGTGGGTGGTCGCGGACGGCCGGGCGCTCGGCGTCTGGACCCCGGCCCACTCCGGTGAGGCCGAACGGATCCGCCGCCACCCCCGGGTGCTGATCGGCCCCTGCGACGCCCACGGGCGGCCCACCGGCCGCCGGCTCCCGGCCCGCGCCCGGCTCTGCGACGCCGACGCGACCGCGCGCTACCGCACCTCACTGATCAACAAGTACGGCCTGACGGCCCTGCTCACGCTGGCCCGGAGTCGGTTCCGGGTCGGGCTGTCCGGGACGGTCGGGATCCGGATCACGCCGAACGAGCTGGAGCAGCGGCTGGTCGGGCCGGAGTGGCGCCCGCCGGGGACGTACTGCGTCAACTGAGCGGCGCGGAAGGGCTTCGGGCACCCCGGAGCGCGTCGAGTGCCGGGATCCGTGGGAACGGGCCCGGCGCTCGGCGTTTCCGGCGCCGGCGTTCGGGGCGTCGCGGGTCAGGCCCCGTCGTCCGGGGCCCGGGCCAGGTCCCCCGGTTCGCAGGCCTCCCGGCCGGTCCCCAGGTGCACGACCCTGACCGCCCGCTCGGGGCCGCCGGGGACGACCCGCTGCTCGTGGCCGCAGCGCGGGCAGATCAGCGGGATGCGCGGCCGGTTCGGGTCCCGTCCGGCCTGGCCTTGGCCGCCGTCCGGGTGCGGGGCGGTCACGAGAGCGGGTGGGTCGGGACCGGGCTGACGTCCTGGATCTCGCCGTGGGCCTTGGTGAGCAGCTGCGAGGCCAGGTCGTTGAGCGCGCGGGCGCCCGCGATCTCCTCGCCCACCCGCAGCTGTTCCGGGTCGGAGGGGTGGCGGCTGCTGTAGCCGTGGGCCCGCACCTCCGTCCCGTCGCCGAGCCGCAGCAGGGCGGCGGCGGTCGTCCGCGCGCCCTCCTCGCGGAACTCCATCTCGATGTGCCAACCGACCAGAGTCTGCATGGCGGATCACCTCCATCGGTTACTCCTCCAGAGTGCGCCGCACCCAGCGTGATCACCAGGCCAGCCGGCCCGGGGGTCAGGTTGAACATGTTCAACTCGGCGACGTAGAGTCGCGGACGAAGGGTATTTGAACGCGTTCAAGAGGGGGTGTGCCCGCCATGGACAAGGGCACGACCGAACTGGTCGACCTGCTGGTCCTGCTCGGCATGGGCGCCGTCCTGCCGCTCGGCCTGGCCCTGGTCGACGAACCCGGGCTGGCCCGGATCCGCCGGCTCTGGCCGCTCGCCGCCGTCCCCGGGGCGCTGTCGCTCTGGCTGCCCCGCGGCGGCCTCGCCACCGCCACCGCCGTCCTCTACGCCCTCGGCACCCTGGCCGTCGCCCTGCACGCGCCCCGGCGACTGGCCCGCACCCGCTCGCTCGCCCCCGCCGAGATCGCCGTGCTCACCGCACTCGCCGCGCCCTCGGTGGCCGGGGTCGCGCTGGTCGCCGAACGCTCCGGCTACCCGCTGTTCGGCTTCGAACCGCACATCCTGGCACTGACCGTCCCGCACTTCCACTACGCCGGATTCACCGCCGCGCTGGTCGCCGGACTGGTCTGCCGCGCCTCGGCGCCCGGCTCCGCGGCGGCCCGCTGCGCGGCGCTCAGCGTCCCGGCCGGCACCCTGCTGGTGCTCGCCGGGTACTTCCTCGGCAACTGGTGGCAGTTCGCCGGGGCGGTCGTCCTCAGCACCGGGATGTGGCTGGTCGGCCTGGTCAGCTGGCGCGACCTGCGCGCCCGCGCGGCCGACCCGGTCACCGCCGGACTGCTCACCGTCTCCTCGGGCGTGCTGGCGCTCACCATGCTGCTCGCCCTGTGGTGGGCGCTCGGCCGGGCCGCCGGGCTCCCCCACCCCACCCTGGCCTGGATGGCCGCCACCCACGGCCTCGGCAACGCGCTCGGCTTCGCGCTCTGCGCGCTCCTCGCCTGGCGCCGGATCACCACCGCGGAGGACGCCCGATGAACGACCGCAGCCACCTCGGGACCGACCCCGGTCACCCCGGAGCCGACTACAGCTACCCCGAGCAGGGCGCCAGCCGCACCGGCGAGCTGCCCGCCGGCTACCACCACCTGCGGCACCGGGCCCCGATCGGCCACGGACGCGCCGCCCTGGAGGTCGCCGGGGCCGCGCTGCTCGGCTGGCGGATGCACCGGCTGGCCGGCGTCCGGATCGACGCGGAGGCCGACCGGGCGGCCCCGGGCGTCGCCGTCCGCTGCGCGATCGGCGTCGGTCCGCTGCGGGCGGGCGCGCCCAACCGGGTGCTGGCCGCCGTCGACGGCCCGGACCGGTACGGCTTCACCTACGGGACCAGGCCCGGACACCTCGGCCGGGGCGAGGAGACCTTCCTGGTCGAGCTGGCGCCCGACGGGACGGTCTGGTTCGGCGTCACCGCGTTCAGCCGGCCGGTCGCCTGGTGGGCCCGGCTGGTCGGCCCGCTGTTCCCGCTCCTCCAGCACGCCTTCGTCCGGCGCTGCGGGCGGGTGCTGGCGGCGATCGCGGCGGACGCCGCCCGGGGCGGACCGCGCTGACCCCGCCCGGCGGCGGCGTGAATCCGCTCGCCGCCCGGCCCGGGTCTGCGGCATGATCGCCGGATGACACCGCCGCCCCCGGTGCCGGTTCCGGCTCCAGGGGCGGTCACCCCCGAGGACGGCGAGGAGCCGGCGCCGTGACCAGCTTCCACACCCACCGGGCCCTGGTCCTCGACGCCGCGCTGCCCGTCCACCGGCGCCACAGCGCCCTGCGCACCTGCCTGACCGGCTTCGCCCCGTACGGCCTGCGGGCGACCTACCACCACCTGACGCTCAGCGCCCGGATGCCCCGGCACCTGGAGGCCGACCCGGAGTCCCTGGTGCGGGCGGTGGAGGAACTGCACGAGGCGCGGCAGCTGTGGCTGGCCCGGGCGGAGCGGTACGCGGCGCAGCGGCGGACCGAGAAGCGGGACGGCCGCCGGGCGGCGACGCCGGTGTGGTGGAACCAGCCCTGGTGGACCTCACCGAACGACGCCTGGCGCCACGACCCCTTCCTGCACCCGGCGTTGCGCCTGCCCGACTACGTCCGACGGCAGAACGCGCTGCTGGACGGGGCCGAACTGCCCGGCTGCCCGGCCTGCGGGGAGGAAGGGCCCGCGGTGGAGGTGTCGACCGGCCACGACCGGGCCGAACTGTGCCGCACCTGCGCCCGGGTGCTGGTGCCGTGCCCGTGCGGCCGGTGGCACAGCTTCCAGCAGGAGCTGCGGGTCGGCTGGGGCCGGACCTGGCGGCGGGAGCACATGACCGGTGGCGGCGAGCCCAACCCGTACTGGCCCGCCCACCTGGGCGCGGCCCGGGTGCGGCGGCTGATGGGGTACGTCGTGCTGCACCTTCCGGGCTGAACCGGTCCCGCCCGGTCACGATCGGTGCGCGGCCACCCCGGGTGCGCGGTCACGCCCGGTGCGCGGCTACCCCGGGTGCGCGGTCACGATCGGTGCGCGGGGACGGAGACCAGCAGGGCGTCGGAGTTCTGGACCCGCACCTCGAAGTGGTCGATGGCGCCCGGCTGCATGGCCGCCCCGCCGGTGGTGCGCAGCACGCCCGGGGCGTCGGGTTCGCCGTAGCCGTCCGCCGGGACGTACCAGGTGGTGACGGTCTGGTGCTCGCCGCCGTGCGAGACGGCGACCAGGCGGCAGGTCAACGGGCCCTGCACACCGGAGAGTTGCAGGCTGACCCGGCTGCCCCAGGTGGTGCCGTCGACGCCGACGGTGGCCTTGGCCCCGGTGGCCGGGTCGCTGGCGCTGAACTGCTCGGCGACGGCGACCACGGCGGGCGTGGTCTCCGCGGTGAGCACCGCGGCCGTGACGGCCGGGCCGGCCGCGACCATCGCGGTCGCGGCCAGGGCGAGCACCAGCCGCCGCACCCGGCCACGCCGACGGCCGGCCGCGACCTCGGCGACCAGCCGGTCCAGGAGCCGCCCGTCCGGTGCCGGCGCGAAGTCGGCCGGGTCCAGCCCGGCGGCCCGCGCCGACGCCACGTACTCGCCCAGCATCGGCTCCACGAAGCCCAGTTCGCCGACCTGCCCGGTGCACTGCGGGCAGTCCGCCAGGTGCCGCTCGAAGGCCGCGCGCTCGGCGGGCTCCAGCAGGCCGAGGACGTACGACGCGACGTCCAGGTGCTCGGGGCCACCGGACGGGCCGGGGCGGAGGTCGGGCCGCTCGGTCACGATGTCACTCCCCGTTCCTCCAGCGCGAGCCTGAGCGAGCGCAGTGCGTAGAACACCCTCGACCGGACGGTCCCGGCCGGGATGCCGAGGACGGCGGCCGCCTCCTTGGCGGTGCGGCCCTTGAGGTAGGTCTCGACGATGATCTCCCGGTGGGCGGGCGAGAGGTCGGCGAGCGCGTCGGCGACGGTCATCATCCGCAGCGCCCGGTCGATCTCGTCCTCGGCGGGCAGCTGCTCCAGGGCCGCCGCCTCCACCTCGCGCGGGCGGGCGCCGGCACTGCGGTGGCCGTCGATCACGATCCGGCGGGCCACGGTGACCAGCCAGGGGCGCAGCGAGCCGGCCTGCGGGTCGAGCCGGTGGATGTTGCGCCAGGCCCGGACCAGGGTCTCCTGGACGACGTCCTCGGCGCGCTGCCGGTCCCCGGCGACCAGGTGGAGCACGAAGCCGAACAGCGGTCCGGCATGCTCGCGGTACAGGGCCCGCATCAGCTCCTCGTCTGCGGCCCCCTGGCCGTGTGCGGCGGGGTGCTCCTCGGTCACCACTTCATGGTTGCGCACCCGGGCCTCCCGGTCGAGGGCGATGGTCAGCGGTGGTCGGCGGTCGGTCAGTAGCCCGACGACGGCGGGGTGGGCGTCGGTGTGGGGGTGCTCGGCGCCGGGGTGGCGGGTGCCGGGGTGGCGGGTGCCGGGGTGCCGCTCGGCATCGCCTTGCCGCCGGTCGGGGTCACCGCGAACCACTGGCCGGCCACGCCCTCGCCCTTGGTGTCGCCGGGCTTGGCGTCCGGCGAGTAGCGGTAGACGGGCCAGCCGTTGACGGTGACCTGCTTGGTGCCGTCGTCGCGGGTGAAGCTGCCGACCAGCTTGCTGTCGATGCCCTTGGCCGTGATGTCGCCGTTGGCGTGCTCGGGCGGCCACAGGGTGGCGCAGTTACCGTTGCAGTACGAGTCCGAGGGGTTGCTCTGGTCCTGGTCGAAGCGGTAGAGCGTGAAGCCCGCGCTGTCGGTGACTACGGTGCCGAGCTTGGGGTCGTCGGCGGTCCGGAGGGTGGCGGCGGCCGGGGCGCTGGAGCTGCTCGACGGGCTCGGCGCACTCGACTTGCTCGATCCGGAGGACCCGCAGCCGGCGACCAGGGCCGCCGCGGCGAGGCCGGAGGCGGCGAGCACGACGGCCCGGCGGGTGCGGGGTGGGGTGCTGCGCATGGGGAGCCTCCCGCGTCGGTGAACGGACTGGACACCCCTCAGTACGGACGGTGGCCGCCCGGTGCTCAATACCGGCCGGGCCCGGAATACCCCGGCGGGCATCACCGTTGTCCCGGGCGCATGATCCGTACCGGCACCTTCGGAAGGGAAGGACCCGCGAGATGAGCAACACGGTCGAGCTGACCAAGGAGAACTTCGACGACATCGTCCCGGGCCCGGAGGGCAAGGACTTCGTCCTGATCGACTTCTGGGCCGGGTGGTGCGGGCCGTGCCGCCAGTTCTCCCCGGTGTACGAGAAGGCCGCGGAGCGCCACTCGGACCTCGTCTTCGCCAAGGTCGACACCGAGGCCCAGCAGGAGCTGGCCGCCGCGTTCGGCATCCAGTCGATCCCCACGCTGGCGATCATCCGCGAGGGCGTGCTGATCTTCTCCCAGGCCGGGGCGCTGCCGGAGCCGGTGTTCGAGGACCTGATCGGCCAGGCCCGCGAGCTGGACATGACCGAGGTCAAGCGCAAGGTGGCGGAGGAGCAGGCGGCCGAGGGCCAGGCCTGATCTCCGGGCCCTGGGTCCTGGGCCGTCCGGGGGCCCGGGGAGCTGCGGCTCTCCGGGTGTTCCGCCGGGGACGCCCCTCCCGGGCCGGGTCATCCGGTGGGCTCCGCCCCGATCCGCTCCTAGAGTCGCGGGTGACGGGGGTCCCCACCGCGGAAGGACGGTCCACCATGAGCACCTTCGTACTGGTTCCCGGATTCTGGCTCGGCGCCTGGGCCTGGGACGAGGTGGCCGCGCCGCTGCGCGCGGCCGGGCACCGGGTCCACCCGGTGAGCCTGCCCGGGCTCGCCGAACGGGCCGGCGAGCAGGGCGACTTCGGGCTGGAGGAGCACATCGCGGACCTCGCCGACCTGCTGGTACGCGAGGACCTGTGGGACGTGGTGCTGGTCGCGCACAGCGGCGCCTGCGCCCCGGTCGGCGGGGTCGCGGACCGGATGCCGGAGCGGATCCGGCGGGTGGTCTACCTGGACAGCGGGCCGATGGCGGACGGCGGTTCGCTCTACGACCTCTGGCAGCCCGACTACCGCGAGGCCGCCGACGCCTCGGTGGTCGACGGCCGCCTGCCGATGCCACCGTGGGACGCGATCGCCGCCTCCGGCGCCAGCACCGAGGGCCTGGACGGGGCCGCGCTGGCCCGGATCGGCACCCGGGTCACCCCGCACCCGGCCGGCTCGTACCGGGACCGGCTCCGGCTGACCGGCGCCGGGGCCGCCCTGCCGCAGGCCCTGGTCTCCTGCTCCTTCCCGCTCGACCGGGTGCGGGAGATGATCGCGGCCGGCCACCCGTGGTTCGTCGGGCTGGACGGGCCGAACTGGGAACTGCGCGAACTGCCCACCGGGCACTGGCCGATGTTCTCCCGCCCCGCCGACACCGCCGCGCTGCTCGCGGAACTCGCGGCGATCTGATCACGGTTGGCGTGTTCGCCCGTGCTCCGGCCGGTCCGCGTCGCAGGATGGGGCGCACGCCGCACCCGGTCGGGGACCGGGCGACCCGCGAGACCACGGAGGACCGGACATGACCAGCAGCAGCACCACCGGGGAGTACGACGTCATCGTCCTGGGCGCCGGGCCGACCGGCGAGAACGTGGCCGACCGGACCGTCGCCGCGGGCCTGAGCACGGTGATCGTGGAGGCCGAACTGGTCGGCGGCGAGTGCTCGTACTGGGCCTGCATGCCGAGCAAGGCGCTGCTGCGCCCGGCCGCCGCGCTGGACGACGCCCGCGCGGTGGGCGGCGCCCGGGAGGCGGTCGGCGACGGGCGGCTGGACGCGGCGGCAGTGCTGGCCCGCCGGGACTCCTTCGCCTCGCACTGGAAGGACGACGGCCAGGTGCAGTGGCTGCGGGACACCGGCATCGAGCTGGTCCGCGGCCACGGTCGGCTGGCAGGCGTGCGGACCGTCACGGTGGAGGCGGAGGACGGCACCGAGCGGGTGCTCACCGCCCGGCACGCCGTCGCCGTGTGCACCGGCAGCCGCCCGGTGCTGCCCGCCACCGTGCCCGGGCTGGCGGAGGCCCACCCGTGGACCAACCGGGAGGCGACCGGCTCGCCGACCGTCCCCGGGCGGCTCGCGGTGGTCGGCGGCGGGGTGGTCGGCGTGGAGATGGCCACCGCCTGGCGGGCGCTCGGCTCCGAGGTGGTGCTGCTGGTGCGCGGCGACACCCTGTTGCCGCGGATGGAGCCCTTCGCGGGCGAGCTGGTGGCCGAGGGGCTGTGGGAGGCCGGCGTGGACCTCCGCTTCGGCACCGAGGTGACGGCCCTGGAGCGCGCCGACGCCACCGGGCCGGCGGTGCTGACGCTCTCCGGCGGCGATCAACTGACCGTCGACGAGGTGCTGTACGCCACCGGCCGGGCCCCGCGCACCGCCGACATCGGGCTGGAGCAGGTCGGACTGCGGCCGGGCAGCTGGCTGGACGTGGACGACAGCTGCACGGTGCTGGGCGTGGACGGCGAGTGGCTGTACGCCGCCGGGGACGTCAACCACCGGGCGCTGCTCACCCACCAGGGCAAGTACCAGGCCCGGATCACCGGCGGGGCGATCGCCGCCCGGGCCGAAGGGCGCGCCCTGGACACCTCGCGCTGGGGCGCGCACTCCGCCTCCGCCGACCTCGCCGGAGCGCCGCAGGTGGTGTTCACCCGACCCGAGGTCGCGGCCGTCGGCCTGACCCTGGCCGAGGCCGAGCGGCTCGACCTGCGGGTCAAGGCCGTCGACCACGAGATCGGCAACGTCGCCGGGGCCTCGCTCTACGCCGACGACTACCGCGGCCGCGCCCGGGTGGTCTTCGACCTGGACCGGCAGGTGATCATCGGCGCCTGCCTGGTCGGCCCGGCCGTCGCCGAACTGCTGCACTCGGCGACCGTCGCGGTGGTCGGCGAGGTGCCGGTCGACCGGCTCTGGCACGCCGTCCCCGCCTACCCGACGATCAGCGAGGTGTGGCTGCGACTGCTGGAGGGCTGCCGGGGCTGATCCCCCGGCAGCCCTCCGGACGCCCCTCCCGGGGCACCCCTCCCCCTCAGGGGGCGCGGCGCGGCGAGGTGTGACCGCCGGTGGACGGCGGGACACTGGGCGGTGGGGTCGCGCGTCCGCCGCGCCCCGGGGGGTCGTCGTGGGGGGCCGCTCGCGATCAGGTGGTGTGAGACATGACCGAGGTGCTGTTGGCCGTCGGAACCGAGAAGGGCCTCTTTCTCGGCCGCAGCCGCGACCGGCTGGACTGGGATTTCAGCGGGCCGCACTTCCCGATGAACGCGATCTACTCCGTCTCGATCGACCGCCGCGAGGGCCGCACCAGACTGCTGGTCGGCGCCGACAGCAGCCACTGGGGGCCCTCGGTGTGGCGCTCCGACGACCTCGGCGCCCGCTGGCACGAGCCGGCCCGGCCGGCGATCCGCTTCCCCGAGTCGACCGGCGCCTCGCTCACCCGGGTCTGGCAGCTCCAGCCCGCCGGGCCGGAGGCCCCCGGGGTGGTGTACGCGGGCACCGAACCCGCCGCGCTGTTCCGCTCCACCGACGGGGGCGAGAGCTTCACGCTGGTCGAACCGCTCTGGAACCACCCCCAGCGGTCCGCGTGGGGCGCCGGCTACGGCGGCCAGGGCCTGCACACCGTCCTCACCGACCCGCGCGACCCGCAACGGCTGCTGGTCGCGGTCTCCAGCGGCGGCGTCTACCGCAGCAAGGACGGCGGCGACAGCTGGGAGCCCTCCAACACCGGCCTGCGCGCCGAGTTCTTCCCGGAGGAGCGCCAGTACCCCGAGTTCGGCCAGTGCGTGCACAAGATCGCCGCCGACCCGGTCCACCCCGACCGGCTCTACCTCCAGAACCACGGCGGGGTCTACCGCAGCGACGACCGGGGCGGGAGCTGGCACTCCATCGCGGACGGCCTGCCCGCCGAGTTCGGCTTCGCGGTCGCCGCCCACCCGCGCCGCGGCGACACCGCCTACCTCTTCCCGCTCGGCGGCTCGGACGACCGGATCCCGCCCGGCCGCCGCTGCCGGGTCTTCCGCACCACCGACGGCGGCACCAGCTGGCAGCAGCTGGCCGACGGGCTGCCCGGCGAGGACCACTACGGCATCGTGCTGCGCGACGCCCTGCGCACCGACGACGCCGACCCGGCCGGGATCTACTTCGGCAACCGGACCGGCGACGTGTACGGCAGCCGCGACGAGGGCGAGACCTGGTCACTGCTGGTCTCCCACCTGCCGGACGTGCTCTGCGTCCGGGCGGCGGTGGTGGGCTGAGCGACCGGCGGCCGGGCCGGTGGGCCGAGCGACCGGCGGCCGGGCCGGTCGAAAACCGGTTGCCGGGGCGCTCCGGTTCTGGTGAGCATGGGCCGCCGACGAACGATCTCGTGATTCTCGCGAAGTGGGGTGGGGCCATGCCCGAAACGGACTGGGTGATCAGGCACGACGGCGCCGGAGCACCGGTGCTGCGGTACCAGCAGGGCGAGCGGGAGGGACGCCCCTGGGCCGACCTGCTGGAGGTGCTGGACGACTCGGCGGACGCCGTGGCGTACGTCCGCACAGAGCTGGCGGGCTGGGTGGTCTCCGGCAGCCCCGAGCTCGGGCAGCGGCTGCTCGCGCAGGGGGCGACGGCCCTGCGCCACGCCCACACCTTCCGGCGGGACCTGCGCGCCGATCCCCCGCCCGCCGACTGGGCCGGGGCCCCGCTGCGGGAGGGGCTGCGGGCGGTGCCCTGCGACCGCGCGCCCGAGGAACTGCTGGAGCCGTGGCGGGCCGCCTTCGACCCGGCGCACGTGGACCACTTCCCCGGGGACGACGCCCGGGCCCTGGCCGAGCGGATCGGCCCGCTGCTGGCCGGGAACGCCATCGGCCCGGTGCTGCCGTCCAGCCTGCTCGCCGTGGACGCCGAGGACCGGGTGGTCGGCGCCGCCGTGCTGACCGATCGCGACGGCCTGCCCTGGGTCGCGGAGGTCTTCCGCCACCCGCGGCGCGGCTACCGCGGCCTCGGCGCCGACCTGCTCCGCCGGGCGGTCGCGGACGCCGCCGGGCGCGGGCTGGCCGACGTGCACCTGGTGGTCTCCGAGGGCAACCCGGCGCGCCGGGTCTACGAGGCCCTGGGCTTCGAGCTGCGGGAGACCTCGCTGACCGTGATCGTGCCGGACGCCGCCTGAGGCCCGCCGGGCCCAAGGCCCTGAGCCTGAGCCTGAGCCCTGAGCGCTGAGTCCTGAACCCTGAGCCGCGGGCGCCAGGGCTCAGGGCCGGGCCAGCTCCAGGACGGCGATCCCGCCGAGGACGGTGAACGCGGCGGTCAGCCGCAGCCGCCCGAGCCGCTCGCGGAACACCACGGTGGCGATCAGCGCGGCGATCACGATGCTGGTCTCGCGCAGCGCCGCGATCGTCGCCAGGTTGCCCCGGGACTGCGCCCAGACCACCAGGCCGTACGCCGTCAGCGAGAGCACCCCGCCGAGGACCCCGACCGGCAGCACCCCGCGCATCCCGGTGAGCAGGGTGCGGCCGCGCCGGGCCCAGACCACTGCGAGGAGCGCCGGCCCCTGGAGCAGGAACAGCCAGGCCACGTACCCGCCGACGGTGCCGGCGTGCCGGACGCCGCTGCCGTCCAGCACCGTGTACCCGGCGATCATCGCCCCGGTGCCGGCGGCGGCCGTGAGAGCGGGCAGCTGCGCCCGCCCGGGTATGCCCTGGGCGAAGGCCAGCCCGATCAGCCCGCAGGAGATCACCACCACGCCCGCCAGCTCGCCCGCGCCCAGGGGCTGGCCGAGCACCGTGACCGACAGCAGGGCGACCAGCAGCGGCGCCGAACCGCGGGCGATCGGGTACATCTGCCCGAAGTCGCCCAGCTGGTAGGCCCGCAGCAGCAGGACCGTCGAGACCGTCTGGACCACCGTGGAGGCCAGCAGGTACGGCCAGGCGGCGGCCGCCGGCAGCGGGTTGACCGCCACCAACACCACCGCGCAGGCGGTGTACGTCAGGTTGATCAGCGCGAAGCCGACCATCTTGTCCGGGATCCGGTGCGCCAGCCCGTTCCACACCGCGTGCAGCACGGCGGCCGTGAGCACGGCCAGCGGCACGGCCGATCCGATTTCTGACATGGCGAAGCTCCCCTCCCGTCAGCCTGCCGGATTTCCGGCGGCGCTGGAACTGGATTCCACGCTACCCTAGAGCCATGGAAGAACGTTCCAAATTTTTCACGCCCCTGGAATCCCAGCTGGCCGCGCAGATCCGGGCCAGGCTCGGCGAACTGCGCGGCACCGAGGCGCGGGTCGCCCGGGTGGTGCTGGACCGGGGCGCCGAACTGGTGCACCTGAGCGTCAGCGACGTGGCGGCGCTGGCCGGGACGGCACCCTCCTCGGTGGTCCGGGCCTGCCAGCGGCTCGGCTTCCGCGGCTTCCAGGAGTTGAAGATCGCCGCGGCCCTGCACGCCCCGGCCGCCCCCGCCGCGGAACCGGCCGCGGACGCCGACGACCCGGCCGCCCGGGCCCTCGCCGACACCCTGCGCGCCGCCCGGGCCGCCCTGGAGGGCATCACCGCCACGCTCGGCCCGGACGACCTGCGGGCCGCCGCCGAACTGCTGGACGACGCCCCCCGGGTGCTGCTGGTCGGCACCGGGCTGTCCGGCGCCGTCGCTCTGGACATCGCCTACCGGCTGCGGGCGCTCGGCCTGGTGGTGGACGCCCCGGCCGACTCGATGACCGCCCAGCTGGTCGCCGCCGGGCTGCCGCCGGGCGCCGTCTGCCTGGCCGTCAGCCACACCGGCGCCACCCACAGCGTGGTGGCCGCCGCCCGGGCCGCCCGGGCGTCCGGGGCCGAGGTGCTGGCGCTCACCAGCTACGCCCGCTCACCGCTCACCGAGACGGCGACCTGCGTCCTGGTCGCGGGCGGGCAGGACCTGGTCTTCGGTCTGGAGACCACCGCCAGCCGGCTGGCCCACCTGGCCGCCGTGGACGCGCTCGCCCAGACCCTGCTGGCGCTGCGCGGGCCCCGCGCGGAGCAGGCCCTGCGGCTCGCCGCCGACGTCTGCGCGGACTACGTGTACTGACCCCGGCGATCAGGACGGCTACGTGCTGGGCCGGTGGGCACCCTCGATCCGGGCGCCGCGCACCACGACCATGGTCAGGCCCACCGCGACCAGCAGCTCCGCCCAGAAGAACGCCGCGTAGTCCAGCAGTGAGCCGATCGGCGGGCTGCCGGGCGCGGCGTTGCGCATGCCGACCAGGGCGAACAGGGTGGCCGCCATCCAGCTCAGGGCCGGCCAGACGATCCCGCGCCGCTGCCGGACGATCAGCCAGGCCGCCACCAGGACGGACAGCGCCAGTGCCCACATCGCCGCCATCATGAACCAGGCCAGGATGTAGGTGCTGCGCGAGCGGCTGATCTGCTCGGTGACGGCGATGCCGAGGCCGTCGGTCTCCTTCTCCCCCTGGGTGAAGGCGAAGAACGGGTCGGCCTCCTGGATCCCGATCGTCACCGGGACCGGCCGCCCCCCGACGGTGGCCCGGAAGCCGACCTGCGCGCGGTAGCCGTCGAAGGGGTAGTCGGTGACCCGCCCCTCGGCGAGGCTGAACGACACCGGGCTGGAGGGGATCGGCTGGCCGGCCGGGTACTTGAGCACGGTCTGCTCCAGCGAGGTGGTCTCCAGCGCCACGTCCTGCGCCGGGATCTGCTGGATGCCGGACGTCCCCAGGGCGCCGTGCGGCACCACCAGGATCTTGGCGGCGACGGTCTGGGCGGCCGCGTCGACCCGCTGGAGCACCACGTCGACCTCCAGGAAGTCCGACGGGTGGTCGACGCCCACCTCCTGGGCCCGACCGCGGGTGGAGCGCTCGTCGGAGTAGAGCACCAGGCCGGCGGCCACGAACAGCACGATCGCCACCAGCACGGCGTACGCCCGCCAGGGGCGGACCTTCGGCCGGGTGGCGCTCGTGGCGCGCACCCGGGCGTCGATGCGGACCTTGGGCCGGGCGGTCGGACGCAGGGGCCGGACGGCCCTGCGGTGCGGCGGCGTGCTCATCGACCTGCTCCCACGGTCGGCGGCGGCGGCACCTGCTGCCGCCCGTCCCGCCAGCGTCGGCACGCTACCACCTGCTCCGCAACCGGGGCGGGCCGCCCGGGGCCTCCCCGCAGACGCGGAAAACACGCTGGTCGGAGCCGCTGTGTAGGCTCATCCGTCATGGCGAGGGTGACACGGGACGATGTGGCGCGGGTGGCGGGGACGTCCACGGCGGTCGTGAGTTATGTGATCAACGACGGACCGCGTCCGGTGGCACCGGCCACCCGGGCGCGGGTGCTCGCGGCGGTGGAGGAGCTCGGCTACCGGCCCAACCGGGTCGCCCAGGCGATGGCCCGCCGCCGGACCGACCTGCTCGGCATGGTCGTGCCGGACGCCCGGCAGCCCTTCTTCGCCGGGCTCGCCCACGCCGTGGAGCAGGCCGCCACCGAGCACGGCCGGCTGCTGCTGATCGGCAACTCCGACTACGCGGACGAGCGCGAGGCGCACTACATCCGGGCCTTCCTGGGGATGCAGGTGGACGGGCTGATCCTGGTCACCCAGGACCCGGCCGCCCCCGGGCTGAGCGGCTTCGACTCGGCCGACGGCACCCCGGTCGTGCTGCTGCACCACCGCACCGAGAGCGTCGACGGCGTGGCCGTGGTGGCCGACGACGAGGGCGGCGCCCGCGAGGTGGTCCGCCACCTGCTCGACCACGGCCACGCCGAGGTGCACTGCTTCGGCGGCACCCTGGCGCTCAGCCCGCTCGACCCGGTCACCGGGCGGACGGCCGGCTGGGCCGAGGCGCTGGCCGAGGCCGGGCTGTCCACCGACGGCCGGCTCACCCCGGCGCCCTTCGACCGGGTCCGGGCGCACGCCGAGGCGCTCACCCTGCTGAGCCGGCCCGACCGGCCGTCCGCCGTCTTCTGCGCGACGGACGACCAGGCGATCGGCCTGCTGCGGGCCGCCGACGACCTGGGCATCCGGGTGCCCGAGGAGCTCGCGGTGGCCGGGTTCGACGACATCGCGGAGGCGGTGATCGCCGGACCGGCGCTGACCACCGTCACCACCGCGCAGGACGAGATGGCCCGGGCCGCGGTGGACCTGGTGCTCGGCGGCCCGGAGCGCCGCGCCGCCGGGGCCCGGACCTTCCCGGCCCGGCTGGTGGTGCGGCGCTCCTGCGGCTGCCCGGCCGGCGGTGCCGGGCAACAGCCCTAGACCGCAGGTCAGTTGAGCTGGAAGGTGGCCTCGACCGGGTAGTGGTCGCTGGGCGCGTTGGTGTCCGGCTGCCCCGGTACCCAGCCGGCCTGGGGGTCGAAGTCGACCTTCACGTCGGACATCGAGTTCGGCACCGGGCGGCCCGGGGCGTTGAGGTAGCCGAGGTAGTCCAGGTCGTCCCGGTAGTCGGTCGGGAAGGTCTCCACGCCCGCCATGTACTGGCACCAGGAGGAGACCGGGCAGTCCATGGTGGTGCGGGTCTGGTTCGGGGCGGTGGCCGGGGTGCCGAGCACGCCGTTGACCGCGTTCTGGGCGTTGGCGTAGTCGCCACGGGCCTGGCCGTGGAAGTACTCGACGTTGAGGTCGCCGCCGATCAGCACCGGCGCGCCGCTGCCCACGATGCCGTCGACCCAGGCGCGGATCTCGGCGAGCTGGCCGAGCCGGGTGGACTGGGTGGTGTCGGTGGAGGTGTCGGCCTCGTCCGCCTGGAGGTGGGTGCCGACCACCCACGCGGTGCTGCCGTTCTTCTTCACCTGCACCAGCGCCGCGCCCTTGTTGGCGTGGTAGTCCCAGGTGCCGTAGGTGGAGTTGCTGAACACGTGGGCGTACTGGGCGGTGATCGGGTACTTGGAGAGGATCATCGTGCCGCCGTTGATGACGAACCACGAGCTGGAGCAGTTGCCGCTGACGCCCGTCCAGCCGCCGCCGGAGCAGGTCCCGCCGACCACCGGGGTGCGGTACGGGTAGAGGTCGGCGAGCTTGGCGTTGATGTCGGCGGTCGAGCTGTTGTTGAACTGCTCGTCCAGGACGACCACGTCGGCGTTGTGCTGCCGGACGATCTGCTCGATCACCGGGGTGCGGCGGGCGGCCTGCTCGTTCTGGGTGCTGTCGACGATCGCGGTGCCGAGGTCGACGTTGAAGGCGAGGACGGACAGCGCGGTGGGGCTCGCCGCGGTGGTGGCGGAGGCGCTCGGGGCGGTGCCGCCGAGCAGCAGTGCGGCGGCGGCCGCCGAGGTGAGGGCGGTGGCCGTGCGGCGCGAGAGCATGGGCGTTCTCCTGGGGGTCCGTCAACCGGTGGGGTTCCGGGCGGGCCGGGGTGACCGGCCGCCGGTGATTGGCGGGGGAACGCTAGCTACTGCTCGGTACGTCGGGAAGAACGCCAGGCGATCAGTTGCGATCGCTCCTGTGGCGCTGAGATGTCTGTACAGCTCAGGGCCGTCGGCCGACAAGATGTCTGTACACCCTGGTACCCACCGCCGGCCGGCCGGTGAACGGCCGTCAGCCGTCCGACAGTTCGTCCGCGAGCAGGTCCATCAGCAGGTTGTCGTGCCAGGTGCCGTCCGAGCCGCGCTCGTACTGGCGCATGGTGCCGACCGGGCGGAAGCCGACCTTGGTGTAGCAGCGGATGGCGGCCAGGTTGTCCGCGGCCGGGTCGATCACCAGCCGGTGGTAGTGGTGGTCGTGCACCAGGTGCCGGGCCAGGGTGCGCACGGCGTCCGTCCCCAGGCCCAGACCGTGCACCGAGGGGTCGAGGAAGATGTCCATCCCGGCGTGCCGGTACTCGTCGTCGTTCTCGGCGTACCACTGCACGGCGCCGACCACCCGGCCGCCCACGTCGATCGCGAAGGTCTCGGTCTCGGGGGCGTCCAAGTCCCGGGCGACCTCGTCGACCAGGTCGTCACCGCCCCGCCAGCGGGCGAACACCTCGGGCGTGCTGCGGATCGCCACCAGTGCCGGGATGTCGTCGGCGGTGGCCGGGCGGAGGGTGACCAGGGTGCCGTGCAGAATCGTCCCCATATGGGGCATGTTGGCACGGAAAGCCGCCTCTGGCCAGCGGTTTTCCAGGGGCCCCGCCCGGCACCGCGGCACGGGGCGGGCCGGGGCCGCGAGCCGGGCGGTCAGCCCGCGGCGGGCCGCTCCTGGTCGCCGAGCGGGCCCAGCCAGACGGCGGTGACGGCACTGACGTAGCGGGCGCCGCAGTGGTCGTCCGGGACGACCAGCTGCGGGCCGTCCGCGTCCAGCGGGGCGCCGTCCATGCTGGTGGCGAGCAGGATCCGGCGGCCGCCGAAGTCCGGGTCGATCTCGGCCCAGGAGACCACCGCCCGGTGGCCGTCCGCACCGACCACGTTGAGCAGGAAGCGCAGCCGCTGCTTGCGGCCGGAGAAGTCGATCCGGGGCCGGGCGGCGAGCAGGACGTCCAGCAGGGCCGGGCCCTCGTAGCCGTGCCGCTGCTCGCCCTCGGTCAGGCAGTCGAAGCTGACCTCGACCCGGTGCGCGGGGAGGGTGCGCAGTTGCTCGACGGTCAGCTCGGCCGGCTCGTCGAGGTGGCCGTGCAGCCGGACGGTGGGTGGTGCCGGGGTCACGCCGGGGCCGGTCCGGATCATGGCGCTCCTTCCTCCCGGGCCGCGCCACTGCGGCCCGGGAGGAGGACTACCCGAGGGGCAGCTCCGACATTCGCGGTTGCGGCGCTGAATGCCCTCATTCAGCGGCAGCTGAGATGACCGGGCGACGGTTCAGCTCGCAGGTGCGAGACCGGTCGCGGTGCACGCCGGAGGCCGCGGCGCCCGCCGGAGGAGAAGGACCGGCGCGCCCCGCACACCGATTCAAGCAACCCGGCAATCGGGCGGACCACTGGTTCCGCACACCGGTCACGGGGCCCTCGGCTGGATGATCCGACAAGAAGATTCGCGGTTGTTCCACTGGCATTTACGATGCACATGCGTCGACATCCCTCTCATCTGCGAGAGGAAGCGACGCGGCGCACCAGAGCGACACCCCTGGCGAGAGCGAGCGAAAGATGATCGTCGGCGACCTGCTGCACCTCGACGACCTGTCCATCCGGCTGGCCTGGGGCACCCCCGACCTGCTCGACCGCCCGGTCACCGGCGTCAGCTCCACCGACCTCCAGGACCCGGCCCGCTACCTCCAGCCCGGCGAACTCGTGCTCACCGGCCTGGTCTGGTGGCAGCCCGCCGACGCCTCCGGCGCGCTGCGCTTCGCCACCGCGCTGCGCAGCGCCGGGGTGGCCGCCCTGCTGGCCGGCGAGGGCACCCACGGCAGCATCCCGGACGGCCTGGCCGAGGCCTGCCGCACCCACGCCATCCCGCTGCTCGCGGTGCCCGCCGGGGTGAGCTTCCGGGCCGTCACCGACCGGGTCTACCTGCGGCTCTGGGGCGACCTGCGGGCGGGGGCGCAGGACACCGCGGCGATCCCGGAGACCGTCCGCAGCGAACTGCTCGACCTGGTCCGCACCGAGGCCGCACCCGGCCAGGTGCTGGCCCGCGCGGTCGGCCGGCTCGGGCTGCCCGAGTGCTCGATCACCACCGCCGGCGGCCGCCCGGTGGCCGGCCCGCCCCAGCCCGCACCGGCCGCCGGTCGCGGCGGGCCCGGGCTGCCGGTCGGCCCGCAGGACGGCTCCCCGTTCGACGGCTGGCGGCTGCGGGCCCACCCGCACACCCCCGCCGTGGAACCGGCGCTCCAGGGCCTCGCCGACCTGCTCGCCCCGCTCGCCGCCCGCGCCCGGGCCGCGGCCGGCACCCGGCGGCGGGCCGCCGGACGGCTGCTGGACGCGTTGGCCGACGACGCCGGACTCACCGAACCGCTCGCCGCCTGCGGGCTGGCCGAGACCGGCCCGCTGGTGGCGGTCACCGCGCGGATCGAGCCCGGCCGGGCCGGCGACGAGGCGCCGGTCGACTGGGCGGCGCACGCGCTGGCCGAGGCCCTGCACCCGCTGGACGTCCCGTACGCGGCCGGCACCGACCGCACCGGGCTCACCGCCGCACTGGTGGCCGCACCCGCCGAGCGGGTCGCCGAACGGCTGCGCCGGGCCCGGCCCGCCCTCCAGGCCCGGCTGACCGGCCGGCGCACCCTGCGGATCGGCGTCGGCCCGGCCGCCCCGGCCACCCCCCAGGCGCTGCGGGCGGCCCTGGTGCAGGCCCGGTACGTCTTGGCGGGCGCCCCCGGCCCGGTCGGCAGCACCGCCGAACTGGACTCCCTGGACGGGCTGTTGCGCGGCATCCCGCCCGAGGTGACGGCCGCCTTCCACGCCCGGCTGCTGGCCCCGCTGACCGCCCACGACGCCGAGAACGGCGTCTCGCTGCTCGGCACCCTGGCGGTGTTCCTCGACCATGACGGCTCCTGGGCGCGGACGGCCGAGCAGCTCCACATCCACGTCAACACCGTCCACTACCGGATCCGCCGGATCGAGGAGCTGACCGGCCGCAACCTGGCCCGCCTCCGCGACCGGACCGACCTGCGGGCGGCACTGCTGTGCGCGCCGGCGGCGGCCGTCCGGTGACCGCCCGGTGACCGCCGTCCGGTGACCGTCCGGTCGGCGAGCAGGGCCCGGACGGACGACAGGTAGGAAAAAGATTCTTCCCGGCCGATGTCGATCCGGCGCCGGCCCGATCGACGCAGGGGTGAGCGGCGGGGAACGGCCCCGCCCGCAGGACCGAGGAGTCACCATGCCGCGCTTCATGTCACTGATCCGGATCGACGAGAGCGCCCGGGGCGACTGGGAGCCCGACCCGGGGTTCGAGCAGCGGATGGGGGCCCTGTTCGAGGAGATCACCAGGGCCGGGGTGATGCTGGACACCGCCGGGCTGACCCCGACCGCCCAGGGCACCCGGGTGACCTGGGCCGACGGGAAGGTCGGCTACACCGACGGGCCGTTCACCGAGACCAAGGAGGTCATCGGCGGCTACGCGATCATGCAGTGCAAGGACAAGGCGGAGGCACTGGAGTGGACCAGGCGCTTCCTGCAGACCCACCCGGCGCACTGGCAGGTCGAGGCGGAGGTCCGGCAGCTCGACGAGGCACCGCGGCCCCCGCAGTAAGGGCGGTAGGGCGGTAGGGCAGTAAGGGCCGTAGCGACCGTGGCGCACGTTGCCTCCCGCTCCGCCGGCTGCTCTGATGGGTGGCCGTGACGGAGAGGGAGGCGACGGCGGTCGTCGAGGCGGCGTACCGGATCGAGTCCGCGCGGATCATCGCCGCGGCCGCGCGGATCGTCCGGGACGTCGGCCTGGCCGAGGAGTTGGCGCAGGACGCGCTGGTGGCCGCGCTGGAGCAGTGGCCGCGCGACGGCGTGCCGGACAACCCGGGCGCCTGGCTGACGGCCACCGCCAAGCGGCGGGCGGTCGACCTGGTACGCCGCCGGGAGGTCTACGCCCGCAAACTCGCCGAGGTGGGGCGGTCGCTGGAGGACGCGCCGGAGCCACCGGAGCCGTCCGGCCCGGACGACATCGACGACGACCTGCTGCGGCTGATCTTCACCGCCTGCCACCCGGTGCTGTCGGCGCAGGCGCGGATCGCGCTCACCCTGCGGCTGCTGGGCGGGCTGACCACCCCGGAGATCGCCCGCGCCTTCCTGGTGCCGGAGGCGACGGTGGCCCAGCGGATCGTCCGGGCGAAGCGGACGCTGGCGAAGGCGGGCGTGCCGTTCGAGGTGCCGTACGGCGAGGACCGGGCGCAGCGGCTGTCCTCGGTGCTGGAGGTCGTCTACCTGATCTTCAACGAGGGCTACTCGGCCACCGCCGGGGACGACCTGCTGCGCCCGCAGCTGTGCGAGGACGCCCTGCGGCTGGCCCGGGTGCTGGCCGCGCTGGTGCCCGGGGAGCCGGAGGCGCACGGGCTGGCCGCGCTGCTGGAGTTCCAGGCCTCCCGGACGGCCGCCCGCACCGGCCCCGACGGGCGGCCGGTGCTGCTGGCCGAGCAGAACCGGGCGCGCTGGGACGGGCTGCTGATCCGGCGCGGCTTCGAGGCGTTCGGGCGGGCGGGCAGCGGGCCGTACTCGGCGCAGGCCGCGATCGCCGCCTGCCACGCCAGGGCGCGGCGGTACGAGGACACCGACTGGGCGACGATCGCCGCGCTGTACGAGCGGCTGCTGGTGCTGACGCCCTCACCGGTGGTGGCGCTGAACCGGGCGGTGGCCGTCTCGATGGCCCGGGGCCCGGCCGCCGCCCTGGAGTTGGTGGACGCCCTGGCGGCGGAGCCGGCGCTGCGCGACTACCACCTGCTGCCGAGCGTGCGGGGCGACCTGCTGGCCCGGCTGGGGCGGACGGCCCAGGCCCGGGCGGAGTTCGAGCGGGCGGCGGGGCTGACCCGCAACGAGCGGGAGCGGGAGCTGCTGCGGGAGCGGGCGGCCGCACTGGGCGACAGGCCCTAGCTAGGGGGTGTCGTCCTGGCGCAGGCGGGCGCTGACCGCGCCGAGGCCTTCGGCGAGGACGGCGAGCTGCTCGCGGGTGAGCACGTCGATCAGCAGCTCGCGCACCAGGGCGACGTGGCCGGGGGCGGCCTGGCGGAGCGTCTCCCGCCCCTGGTCGGTGAGTTCGGCGATGACGCCGCGCACGTCACTGGGGCAGGAGCGGCGGCCGACCAGGCCCATCCGCTCCAGTTGGGTGACCTGGTAGGTCAGGCCGCTCTTGGAGGTGACCAGCTTGTCGGCGAGTTCGGTCATCCGCAGCGAGTCGCCGGGGGCGGCGGACAGGTGCACCAGGATCTCGTACTGCTGGTGCGAGAGGCCGGAGTCGTCCTTGAGCTGGCGCTCCAGCCGCCGGTTGAGCAGGTTGCTCGCGACGACGAAGCCCCGCCAGGCGGCCATCTCGTCCTGGTCGAGCCAGCGGGGTTCGTTCAGTGAGGACATGGGGTGAAGCCTACTCCTGTTGTTCAAATTCGAACGAAGGTGTACCGTCCCGGAGTAGAGGTTCAAATTTGAACTACCCACTCGTTCCCCTTGAGGAGGACACCTTGAGCACCGCGGCCCCCGAGCGCATGCCCGCCCTGTACCTCTCGCACGGCGCGCCGCCGCTCGCCGACGACCCGATCTGGCCGGGCCAGCTGGCCGCCTGGTCCGCCGACCTGCCCCGGCCCAAGGCCGTCCTGATGGTCTCCGCCCACTGGGAGGAGGCCCCGCTGGCCGTCGGCGCCGTCACCACCGTCCCGCTGGTCTACGACTTCTGGGGCTTCCCCGAGCACTACTACGCCGTCCGGTACGCCGCCCCCGGCGCCCCCGAGTTGGCCGAGCGCGTGCGCAAGCTGCTGCGCGCCCCCGGCACGCCCGTCCAGGACATCCCCGACCGCGGGCTCGACCACGGCGCGTACGTCCCGCTGGTGGAGATGTTCCCGGAGGCCGACGTCCCGGTGCTGCAGATCTCCCTGCCCACCCTGGACCCGCAGCGCCTGCTGGAGATCGGCCGCCGACTCGCCCCGCTGCGCGACGAGGGCGTGCTGATCATCGGCAGCGGCTTCTTCACCCACAACCTGCGGGCGCTCAACAGCGACGGCCGGACCAGCTCGGTGATGGCCGAGTTCGACGACTGGGGCAGGCGCGCCCTGGACGCCCAGGACCTGGACGCGCTGCTCGACTTCGAGCGCAAGGCCCCGGCCGGGCGGCTCGCCCACCCGCGCACCGAGCACTTCGCGCCGCTGTTCGTGACCCTCGGCGCCGGCGAGGCCGACCTCGGCAGCCAGCGCAGCGTGATCGACGGGTTCTGGATGGGGCTGGCCAAGCGGTCGATCCAGCTGGGCTGAACGGGTGAGCCCGGCGCGCTACAGCGAGCAGCAGGTGAAGCGCTCGCCGATGTGCTCGGGCTGCTCGATCTCGTCCACCAGGGCGACCGCGTAGTCCGGCACCGAGATCCGGCTGTGGCCCCCGGCGTCCGTGAGCAGTTGCTCCAGGCCGGTCCGGTAGCGGCCGGTCCGCTCCCCCGGGCCGATCTCCGCGGCCGGGCTGAGTACCGTCCAGCGGACGTCGGAGACGGTCCGGTAGTAGTCCAGCGCCTCGCCGTGGGCGTGCATGATCTGCAGGATCGGCTCCGGCAGGCCCGGGGCGTCCCAGACCCGCACGCCCGGGGCGGTCTCCAGGCTGCCCGCGCCGCCGACCGCGATCAGGCGGGGCGCGGCGCCGTCGGCGACCGCCCGCAGGCCCTCGACCAGTGAACGGGCGGCGGGCTCGATCAGCGCCAGGTGGCCCGGGCCGTCGCCGCCGCCGACGGCGCTCACCAGGACGTCCCGGCCGGCCGCCACCCGGGCCACGTCGGCCGGGTCCAGTACGTCGCCGCGCTCCACCCGGGCCGCCGCACCCCGGTAGCGGTCCGGCTCGCGGACCACGGCGGTGACCTCGTGCCCGCGGGCCGCCGCCTCCGCGACGACGGCGCTGCCGATGCCGCCATTGGCGCCGATCACGGCGATTTTGGCCATGGGATACCTACCTGTCCGTTCGGTGGCGGTGTGCGGTGTTATGACTTTCCGTCAGTCACCGGCGATTATCGGCCAACCGGCCGCCCCCGGGACGTGCGACAGCCCGGCCGGAGGCCCTCGTTCCGCCACGCGGGCGGATCCGGCCCGGCGGCCGGTAAAGACTTCGGATGGCAGCAGGCCAATACGTCGACCATTGTCGAACTTCACCGACCGACCGCCCGGTCGGCCCCCACCCGCCCGAGCCGACCCGGCACCACCCCCGAACACCCCTGCGCCTTACGGGCTTTCGGCCAACCCGGTCGGCGGGTCTGGTCCGCGGCGGCGGGACGGCGCACGATCGGAAGCGGCAGGAGTGAAACCACAACTCTCCTGCTTCCCTTGCGGATTGTGCGACTGAGGAGACTCGACATGCAGAAGAAGTGGGCACTTCGCGCAGCCACCCTCACCCTCGGAGCGGGCGCCGCGCTCGGGCTCGCCGTCGGCACGGCCAACGCCGCCTCCCTCATCCAGTGGGGCAGCACCGGCCAGCCGGTGGTGTGCGTCCAGCAGGCCATGAACTACCTCGAGAACGCCGGCCTCTCGGTCGACGGCCAGTTCGGCCAGAACACCTACAACGCGGTGTACTCCTACCAGGGCTCGAAGGGCAACCTGCAGCAGGACGGCCAGGTCGGCCCGAACACCGGCTCCGCCATCAAGTCCGACATCTACAACGTCTACGTCGCCGCGCACCACTCCGGCGACTACAACACCCAGAGCCTGATGGGCTCCTGGATGAGCAACTGCAACAGCCAGCTCCCGGGCTGACCACCGCCGCCCCACCAGCGGTGAGCAACTGACCGGGGGTGGTCCCGCGTCCCGCACCGGGCGCGGAACCACCCCCGGCGCCGTACCCGGCCCGTACGTGACCCGGGCCGGGTGCAGGGCGGTCGGTTCAGGACGCGCCGGTGGCGGTGCGCTCGGCCTGGCTGCGCTCGACGCACAGCTCGTTGCCCTCCGGGTCGGCCAGGGTGACCCAGCCGGTGCCGTCCGGGCGGCGCTGGTCCGACACCACCGTGGCGCCCAGGGCGAGCAGGCGCTCGACCTCCTCGTCACGGCTGCGGTCCTGCGGCTGGAGGTCCAGGTGGACCCGGTTCTTCACGGTCTTGCCCTCGGGCACCCGGATGAACAGCAGATCGGCACCGGCGGACTTCACCACCGCCTCCGGGTCACCCGGGTTGTCGTCCTCGGCGAGGGTGCCGTCCAGCACCTTCGCCCAGAAGTCCGCGAGGGCGAACGGGTCCGCGCAGTCGATCGTCACATGACGTACCAGAGAAGCCATGGGCTCACTCTGGCCGGTACCGTTCGGTCGTGTCCAGCCTTTTCCGGCAGTGCCGGTGCCCGTCCAGCGGGTACGACGGCGGGAAGGCCGGGACGACCTCCGCGAACGCGTAGCCGCTCTTCTCCGCGACCCGGCAGGAGGCGTCGTCGTCGCCCTCGTGCAGCAGGTCGATCCGGACCAGGCCGTCCGCGGCGAAGACCTCGAAGGCCCAGACGGTCAGCGCCTCCACCGCGCAGGGCCGGGGCGTCGGCGTCCTCGAAGGGGCGCAGCAGCAGGCCGTCCGCCGTCGGGAAGGTGGTCAGGGCCGGGTCGGGTCGGTGGTGGTTCATGGTGCTCTCCCCCTGGGTTCGGAACCGCTGCACGATCTTCCTGACGGACGGCCGGCCACCGCTCGACGGTTGCGGCTTGACCTTGACGCTGGCGGCAGGGTCGGAGAGTGCTCCCATGAGCGAACAGAACGAAGCGGGGACGGGTCGGGTCGTGGTGGTCACCGGGGCCGGGACGGGGATCGGGCGGGAGACCGCGCGGGCCTTCGCGGCCGAGGGCGCCCGGGTGGTGGCGGTCGGGCGGCGCCCCGGGCCGCTGGCGGAGACGGCGGCCGCGCACCCGGGGCTGATCGAGCCGCTGGTGGCGGACGTCACCGGACCGGACGCCCCGGAGCGGATCGTCGGAACGGCCCTGGAGCGGTACGGGCGGCTCGACGTGCTGGTGAACAACGCCGGCATCGTGCAGAACACCCAGCGCCTCGGCGACTTCCACCGGGCCGGGATCGAGACACTGCTGGCCACCAACCTGGTCGCCCCGGTGCTGCTCGGCCAGGCCGCGCTGCCCGCACTGGCCGAGAGCCGGGGCGTGGTGGTCAACGTCAGCACCGCCGTCGGACAGCGCGGCTGGCCGACCAACTCGGTGTACGCGGCGGGCAAGGCGGCGCTGGAGACGATCACCCGCAGCTGGGCGGTGGAGCTGGCTCCGCGCGGCATCCGGGTGGTCGCGGTGGCGCCCGGGGCGATCGACACCCCGATCGGCGAGCACTCCGGTTTCAGCCCCGAGCTGTCGGCGGCGATCCTGGAGTGGCAGTTGGGGCTCACCCCGCTGGGCCGGATCGGGCGGCCCGCCGAGGTGGCCTGGGCGATCACCCAACTCGCCTCGCCGCAGGCCTCGTTCGTGACCGGCGTAGTGTTGTCCGTGGACGGGGGCGCGCTGGTGGCCTGAGGAACCGACGGACGGACGGGCGGGGCGGCGGTGCGGATCGGTGAACTGGCGCGGCGGACGGGCAGTACGGCCCGGGCGCTGCGGCACTACGAGCAGGCCGGGCTGATCGACTCCGAGCGGGCGGCCAACGGCTACCGGGAGTACCGGGATTCGGCCGTCCCGCGGGTCCGCAACATCCGCGCTCTGGTCGCCGCCGGGCTCACCATGGAGGACCTCCGGCCGATGCTCACCTGCCTGGACGGGGACGTCCTCGCCCGGCCGCCGTCCGAGCGGGTGCTGGGGGTCGTCCGGGAGCGGCTGGCGGCGCTCGAACGCCGGATCGCCGCCCAGACCGAGGCCCGGGACCGGCTGCTGGTGGCGCTGACGGCGGCCGAGCGGCTGCGTTCGAACGGGTGACACCCCCGATCGGGGGTGTGCAGCGGGCGCGCGGGATAGGACAGTGGGCGCATGCAGATTCCACTCTCCGTGCTGGACTTCCTCGACCGGGCCGAGCTGGTCTACGGCGACCGGGTCGGCATCGTCGACGAGCCGGTGCAACCGGCCGAATCCTGGGGCGAGCTGAGCTACCGGCGGATCGCCGGGCTCGCCCGGGCCCAGGCCGCCGGGCTGGACCGGCTCGGCGTCGGTCCGGGCGAGCGGGTCGCGATCGTCTCGCACAACTCGGCCCGGCTGCTCACCGCCTTCTTCGGGGTGAGCGGGTACGGCCGGGTACTGGTGCCGGTCAACTTCCGGCTGCGGGCCGAGGAGGTCGCGTACATCGTCGAGCAGAGCGGCGCCTCCGTCCTGCTGGTCGACCCCGAACTCGCCGACGCGCTGCACGGGGTGGTGGCCAAGCACAAGTTCGTGCTCGGCGCGGACAGTGACGCGCTGCTGTACGACTTCGACCACGCGCCCCGCCGGTACGCGATCTCCGAGAACGACACCGCGACCATCAACTACACCAGCGGAACCACCGCCCGCCCCAAGGGGGTTCAGCTCACCCACCGCAACGTCTGGCTGAACGCGACGCTGATGGGCCTGCACTACGGCGCGAACGACCGGGACGTGTACCTGCACACCCTGCCGATGTTCCACGCCAACGGCTGGGGCCTGCCGTTCTCGCTCACCGGACTCGGCGCCCGGCACATCGTGCTGCGCAAGGTGGACGGCGCCGAGATCCTGCGCCGGGTCGAGCGGCACGGGGTGACCTTCCTGTCCGGCGCGCCCGCCGTGGTGCAGATGGTGCTGGACGCGGCCGCCGACTGGGACGGCCCGGTGCCCGGCCGGGACAGGGTGCGGATGATCGTGGCCGGCGCCCCGCCGCCGACCTCCGTGGTGCAGCAGGTCGAGGAGCAGCTGGGCTGGGAGTTCATGCAGCTCTACGGCCTGACCGAGACCGCGCCGATCGTCACCGTCAACCGCTCGCGCGCCGAGTGGGACGCCCTGCCGGCCGCCGAACGGGCCGAGAAGCTGGTGCAGGCCGGCGCGCCCGCGCTCGGCACCCAGCTGCGGGTCGACGCCCAGGGCGAGGTGCTGGTGCGCTCCAACACCGTGCTGGACGGGTACTGGCAGCAACCGGAGGCGAGCGCCGAGGCGCTGCGGGGCGAGTGGTTCCACACCGGCGACGGCGGCACCCTCACCGACGGCCAACTGTCCATCTCGGACCGGAAGAAGGACGTCATCATCAGCGGCGGGGAGAACGTCTCCTCGATCGAGGTGGAGGACTGCCTGTACGGCCACCCGGCGGTGGCCGAGGTCGCGGTGATCGGGGTGCCGCACGAGAAGTGGGGCGAGACGGTCAAGGCCCTGGTGGTGCTCCGGGAGGACCGGGCGGCCGTCACCGAGGCGGAGTTGATCGCGCACTGCAAGCAGCGGCTGGCCGGCTACAAGTCACCCACCTCGGTGGAGTTCCGCGCCGAACTGCCGCGCACGGCCACCGGGAAGCTGCAGAAGTTCCGGCTGCGCGAGCCGTACTGGAGCGGGCGGGAGCGCCAGGTCAACTGACGAGTCCGGTCGCCCTGGCCGCCAGGGCGAGTTCGGTCCGGTTGCGGACACCGAGCTTGTGCATCGCGGACTTGAGGTAGCCGGTCACGGTGTTGCAGGTCAGGCCCAGGTGGGCGGCGATCTCCGGATTGGTCCGGCCGGTCGCCGCCCAGCGCAGCACCTCGTGCTCGCGCCGGGTCAACGGCCGTGCGGGCGGCACCGGTTCGGGCTTCGTACGGCTCCAGGCCGCCGCCCCGGCGAGCGCCCGGGCGGCCGTCGCCGCCAGCCGGCCGACGGCGGAGATCCGGACGTCCCCGAACGGGACGACGGTGCGCAGCGAGGCGTACACCACGCCGTGCACGGTGTCGCCGTCCAGCAGCGGGACGGTGAGCATCGCGTACAGGTCGTCGGCGGCCACGGCCGCGTCGTACTGGTGCGAAATGGTCGTGGCCGCACGGTAGTCGGGTACCCAGGTGGGCGCGCGCTCGGCGAGCGCCCGGCCGCCGAGGCCGAGGCCGGCCGGGACGGGCACGTCGTGCAGCAGGTCCGCCCGGGTGCCGGCCCAGTGGCGCAGCACCATGCCCTCGCTGCCGGGGCGGCGGCCGGGCAGCGGCTCGGGCACGCCGACCAGCCCGACGTCGGCACCGCACTCGGCCACCACCCGGCGGGCGAGGTCTCCGAGCACCGCGCGGCGCACCAGCTCGGCGGCGCGGGCGGCGAGTTCGGGGTCGTCGGAGTCGGCGGGGTGGTGGGAGTGGTGGGAGTGGTGGGGGCGCTCGGGGTGGTCCGGGCGCTCGGGGGCGCCGAACGGCACGGCAGTGAGGGGGTCCGCAGCCCTGGTCATCGCGGAATTGTCACACGCGGTGCGACCGGAGGCGAGAGTCCTGACGTGCGTGTTCCGTGGAGTGGCGGGCGTCGGCGCCGGTCGGGGCGTAGGGTGCGGCCGCGGGCTACCGACGAGTAGCAACCGCGCCGAGCGGAGGGAAGAGCCGATGACCGACCCCGACACCCCGGGCACGCCGGGCGCCCCGGGCCACGTCCTGCACGGCCTGCTGGCCGACCTGCGGGCCGAGAGCGCCGTCCTGGACGGACTGGTGGCCGGACTGTCGGCCGCGGACTGGGCCGCGCCCACCCCGGCCGAGGGCTGGACGGTCGCGCACCAGATCGCCCACCTGGCCTGGACCGACGACTGGACGGCACTGGCCACCCGCGCCCCGGAGGGCTTCACCGCCTCGCTCGGCGGCCGCTTCACCCAGCTGCTGGCCGCCGGCGCCGACCCGGTCGAGGACGGCGCCCGGGAGGGTGCGGCCGCCGAACCCGCCGCCCTGCTCGCCCGCTGGCGGGCCGGGCGGGCGCAGGTACAGGCCGCCCTCGCCGCCGCCCCCGCCGACGTCCGGCTGCCCTGGTTCGGCCCGCCGATGAAGCCCGCCTCGATGGCCACCGCCCGACTGATGGAGACCTGGGCGCACGGCCAGGACGTGGCGGACGCGCTGGGCACGACCCGGGAACCCACCGACCGGCTGCGGCACATCGCCCACCTGGGCCTGCGCACCCTCGGCTTCGCCTTCGCGGCCCACGGCCTGCCCGCGCCGCAACGCCCGGTGCGCCTCGAACTGACCGCACCCGACGGGGGTTCGTGGGCCTTCGGCCCGACCGACGCGATGGACGTGGTGACCGGCCCGGCCCTGGACTTCTGCCTCCTGGTCACCCAGCGCCGCCACCGCGACGACCTCGCCCTGACCGCCACCGGCCCGATCGCCACCATCTGGCTGCCGATCGCCCAGACCTTCGCCGGCCCTCCCGGCAAGGGCCGGCAGCCCGGCGCCGGAGCCTGACCGGCCCGGAGCGGGTCCGCGCACAGACTGCACCGGACCACGACCGCTACCACGCGCGGCACGACCGGAAGTTCGGGGACAGCATGCGCGTTCCCGAGCCGTTCGACTTCGAGCTGGAGCTGAGCGGGCTGGTGCGTTACCCGGACTGAGCGCGACCGGGCTGAGCACGACCGGGCTGAGCACGACCGGGCGGACCGGGGCCTCAGAGGCCGGTCCGGAGTGGGGTGAGGCGGGTGGCGATCAGGTTGGTGGCGCCGCGGTCGCGTTCGATGTGGCCGTGCACCAGGAGGCCGGCCCGGTCCAGAGCGGTGCGGCGCTGGGACTCCCAGACCGGGCGGTTGCAGATCACGTTGATCAGGCCGGTCTCGTCCTCCAGGCTGAGGAAGAGCACCCCGCCGGCCGTCGGCGGGCGCTGGCGGTGGGTGACCAGGCCGCCGACCACCACGGCCGTTCCCGGTGGCACGTGCGGGAGTTGGGCGGCGCTGAGCGCGCCGCCGCGGTCCAGGTGGGCGCGCAGGTGCTGGAGCGGGTGGCTGGTGGCGGAGGTGCCGGTGGCCCACAGGTCGGCGATGGTCTCCTCGACCGGGCTCATCCCGGGCAGTTCCGGCGCCTCGGTGCCGGGCGTGGTGCCGGGGAGCAGTTCGGCCGAGATCCCCGCGAACGCGCCTGCCGCCCACAGCGCCTGACGTCTCGTCAGGCCGAAGCAGTCGAAGGCCCCGGCCGTCGCCAGCGCCTCCAGGGCGGGCGCGGGCAGACCGGTGCGGCGGGCGAAGTCCTCCAGGTCGGCGTACGGCTGCCCGGCCGCGATCAGCTCGGCCTGCGGGGTGCCGATGCCGCGCACCGTCTCCAGGCCGAGCCGGATGGCCGGTTGGGGCCGGCCGGCGGTCAGCGGCGGCGCGGGGGTCGGGCCCCGGTACGGCTCCAGGGTGGGGCGCGGCCCGCTGGCGTTGACGTCCACCCCGCGCACCCGTACGCCGTGCCGACGGACGTCCGCGACCAGGCTGAGCGGCGAGTAGAAGCCCATCGGCTGGTTGGCCAGCAGAGCGCAGGTGAAGGCCGCCGGGAAGTGGTGCTTGAGCCAGGCGCTGGCGTACACCAGGTAGGCGAAGCTGATCGCGTGCGACTCCGGGAAGCCGTAGTTGGAGAAGGCCTCGATCTTGCCGTAGACGTCCTCGGCGACCTCGGCCGGGATGCCGCGCTCGGCCATCCCGGTGAGCAGCCGGTCGCGCAGCCGGGCGACCCGCTCGTGCGAGCGCTTGGCGCCCATCGCCTGGCGCAGCCGGTCGGCCTCGGCGGGCGTGAACCCGGCGCAGTCGATGGCGAGTTGCATCATCTGCTCCTGGAACAGCGGCACCCCGAGGGTCTTGCCGAGGGCGTTCTCCATCAGCGGGTGCGGGCAGCCGGGCGGCTCCGCCCCGGCGCGGCGGCGCAGGTACGGGTGGACGGAGCCGCCCTGGATCGGGCCGGGGCGGATCAGCGCGACCTCGACCACCAGGTCGTAGAAGTGGTCCGGCTTGAGCCGGGGCAGGGTGGCCATCTGCGCCCGGGACTCGACCTGGAAGACGCCCACGGTGTCGGCGCGGCGCAGCATCGCGTACACGCCCTCGTCGTCGCCCGGGATGCCGGCCAGGTCGTAGCGCAGGCCGTGGTGGAGCGCGATCAGGTCGCAGGCGTCGTGCAGCGCGGCGAGCATGCCGAGGCCGAGCAGGTCGATCTTCACCAGCCCGGCGCCCGCGGTGGACTCCTTGTCCCACTGGAGGACGGAGCGCCCGGGCATCCGGGCCCACTCGGTCGGGCAGATCTCCCCGATCGGCTCCCTGGTGAGCACCATGCCGCCCGAGTGGATGCCCAGGTGGCGCGGCAGGCCGTGGAGTTGGGCGGCGAGCGAGAGCACGTCGGCGGGGATGACAGCGTCCGCGCCGGGGGCGGAACGGAAGTCGGTCTGCCGGCTGAAGGCGTCCACCTGCCCCTGCGGGTAGCCGAGCACCCGGGCGGCGTCGCGGATCGCCAGCCGGGGGCGGTAGGTGATCACGTTGGCGACCTGGGCGGCGTGCTCGCGCCCGTAGCGGCGGTAGACGTACTGGATGACCTCCTCGCGGCGGCGGTTCTCGATGTCCAGGTCGATGTCGGGCGGGCCGTCCCGGGCGGTGGACAGGAAGCGCTCGAACAGCAGCTTGTAGTGGACCGGGTCGACGGCGGTGATCCCGAGGGCGTAGCAGACCGCCGAGTTGGCGGCCGAACCGCGGCCCTGGCACCAGATGTCCTGGCTCCGGCAGAAGTCCACGATGTCGTGGACGATCAGGAAGTAGCCGGCCAGGTCGAGGTCCTCGATCACGTCCAGTTCCTTGGCGAGCTGGCGGCGGGCGGCGGCGTTGCCGGGGCCGAAGCGGGCCGGGCCGCCGGCCGCGACCAGGGCGCGCAGGTGGCCGATCTCGGTCTCCCCCTCGGGGACAGGGTAGCCGGGCAGTTCCGGGTCCAGCTTGGCGAAGTCGAAGGCGCAGGCCCGGCCGAGTTCGGCGGTGGCCCGCCGGACGCCGGGGAAGCGGGCCAGCCGGGCGGCCATCTCCCGGCCCGAGCGCAGGTGCGCGGTGCCGGAGGCCCTCGTCCAGCCGGCCGCCTCCTGGAGGGTGCGGCGCCCGCGCAGGGCGGCCAGGCTCTGGGCGAGCCGGCCCTGGGCGGGGCCGGCGTGGTGGGCGTTGGTGGAGGCGACGACCGGCAGCCGCAGTTCTCCGGCGAGCGCGGCGAGGGCGTCGTTGCGCCGGTCGTCGCCGGGCAGCCACTGGTCGATCAGCTCGACGTACACGTTCTCGCGGCCGAACGCCTCGGTGAGGGTGCGCAGTCGCTGCTCCGCCCCGCCGGTCGCGAGGGCCGCCGGGACCCGGCCGAGGCGGCAGCCGGTGAGCACCGCCCAGTGGCCGTCGTGCGCCTCGGCGAGCGCGGCGAAGTCGTACGCCGGACGGCCCTTGGCACCGCCGGCCAGCTGGGCGGCGGCGATCGCGGCGGAGAGACGGCGGTAGCCGGCCGGGTCGCGGGCCAGGACGAGCAGGTGCTCGACGTCCTCGGCACCCGCACCCCTCGCGCCGTGACGGATCGTCAGTTCGGCCCCGAAGACGGTGGCCACGCCCGTCCCCCGGGCCGCCTCGGCGAGCCGGACCGCTCCGTACAGGCCGTCGTGGTCGGTGATCGCCAGGCTCTCCACGCCCAGCCGGGCCGCCTCGGCGACCAGGTCCTCCGGGTCGCTGGCGCCGTCCAGGAAGCTGAAGGCGGAGTGGACGTGCAGTTCGGCCCAGGGTTCGGTGGGGGGTTCCTCGGTGGGGGGTTCGGTGGGGGCTTCTTCGGTGGGGGGTTCGGTGGGGGTCTCCGAGGTGGGGGCTTCCTCGGTGGGGGCCTCCGAGGCGGGGCGGCGCAGCGGGACGACCGTGCGGTCCGGCGCGGCGCCGGCCAGCCGGCGGTGCAGTTCGCTCCAGGGGACGGTGGGGTGGCTGGTGAAGCCCATCGGGGTTGCCTTCGTCGCTCTCGTACTGGTCCTGCCCCCCTGTCCCCCTGCCGCGGGCCTTCGGGCCGCTAGTCGTAGCCGGCCTCCAGGTACCACGCACCCCCCTCCACGGTGAGCAGCAGCGCCCGGCCGCCGTCCACCACCACCTGGAACCGCGCCCGGCGGCGGGCGAGCGACTGGTCCCACCAGTACTCGACCGCCGGCCAGGGCCCGGTCCAGGCCGCCACCCGCTCCTCCCGGCCCCGGGCCACGACCAGGGCCGGGCGGCCCGACACCCCCGCCCGGCCGTCCACCGTGACCGGTCGGCCGGCCTCGTCCAGCACCCGGACCGGCGCCGGCTCGCGCAGCACCACGGCCGGCCAGAGGTCCGCCGACCGCTCCGCCAGCCGCCCCGGCCAGGGCGCGTCCGCCGCGGCCGCCGCCTCGTACGGCTCGCCCCACGGCACCCGGACCTGCTGCTCGCCCGGACCACGCCCGCCCGCCGGCTCGATCCGGCGCAACCCGGCATGCCCGAGCACCGCCTGCACCCGGGCCACCGCGCGCTCCACCCGGTCGTCCGCGACGGCCTGGCCCCACAGGGCGAGCTGGCGGCCCTGGTCCGGGGAGAAGCCGTCGGGGGCGAGGCGGAGCAGGGCGAAGCCCTCCTCGCCCCCGGGGCTGGCGGGGCTGCCGGTGCTGCCAGTGCTGCCCTGGCCGTCGGTGTTGCCGGTACTGCCGGGGCCGCTGGTGAAGGTGCCCATGCCCTGCCAGGCCTGGAGCTGCCAGCGGACCCGTTCGGCCAGGGCCGTCGCGGACAGCCGGCCCTCGTGCCGCCACAGTCGGGAGACCGTCCGGCCGTCCGCGCAGGCCACCTCGACCGCCACCCGGCGGCAGGTCAGCCCGGCTCCGGCCAGCCGCCGGTGCAGCTGCTCGGCCAGCGTGCGGGCGACGAACACCAGCGGCTCGGTCGACGGCTCCGGCGGGTCGAAGCGCTGCTCGACGGCGAGGTCCGGCTCCTCGCCGCGCGGCACCAGCGGGCGCGGCTGCAGGCCGCGGGCCAGCCGGTGCGCGACCGTCCCGGTCGGGCCGAAGCGGTCCGCGACCGCCTCGGGCGGCAGCGCGGCGAAGGCCCCGACGGTGGGCAGGCCGAGCCGCCCCAGCAGCTCGGCCAGCGTCTCGTCACCCAGCGTGGCCACCGGGTAGGGGGCGAGGAACTCCGCCGTACGACCGGCGGGCACCAGCACCCCGGCGCGGGCAGCGAGCACGGCGGCGAACAGGCCGTCGGCGACGCCGATCCGGGCGTGGGGGGCGGTCGGTCCGGTGGCCGGTGCGGCGGTGGGTTCGGCGGTGGGTCCGGTGATAGGTACGGCGGTGGGTCCGGTGACCGGTGCGGCGGGCGGGCCTGGGGTGGCGGGCGGGCCTGGCGTGGCGGGCACTGCCACCGCGCCGGGGACGGCGTCCGGGACGGGCGGTCGCCCGAGGGCATCCGCCACCGCCGCGCCGACCAGGGCCGCGAGCGCCTCCTCGCCGCCGAAGTAGCGGCCCGGGCCCTTCACCGGAATCGCGCACAGACCCGGGCGGATCACCTCCACCCGGGGCGTGAACGCCTCTACCGCCGCGACCACCGGCTCGAAACGGCGGGTCTCCGCCTCCGGGTCGCGGTCGCGCAGCTCCAGTTCCGGGCAGAGCCGCTGGGCCAGCTTGAGCCGCTGCCCCTGCCGCACCCCGGCAGCCCGGGCGCCCGCGGAGCAGGCGAGGATCCGGCCGGCCTCGGTCACGGCCACCGGGTCGTCACCGGTGACGGCCACCACCGGCCAGTCCGGGCACCAGACCACCAGGACCCTGGGGGTCCGGTTGCCGTCGGGCGTCGTCGGCATGTCACACCACCGCCGCCACGAGCGGAGCCGCCACGGGAACGGCGGGGACGACGGCGGGCACTACGGCGGGCATGGCAGGAACGGCGGGGACGGCCGCGGGGCCCAGGGGAACGGCGAGGGGCTGCGGCTGCTCCCGGACCGGGCGCACCGCGCCGTGCTCGTCCGGCAGCCAGAGCCGGGCCGTCCGGCCGCGCACCGCCGAACCGCGCCCCTCGGCCACCACCTCCACCTGACGCCCGGCGAGCTGCCCGTGGCCGTCCCCCAGCCCGAACCAGCGCCCGGACCGCACCCCCAGCCGCAGCACCGCCCCCGGCCACGGCCCGGCCACCAGCAGCACGCAGCCGGTGCGCCGCAGCACGGCGGCCAGACGGGCGGCCAGCTTCGGGGGCACCGGCCCGTCCGGGCGCAGCATGATCAGTTCGACCGCGCCGGCCAGCACCGACACCACCTCGGGCCAGTGCCGCCCCGGGTCGTCGGCGACCAGCAGGCGGCGCAGGTCCAGGCCGTACCCCTCGGCGGCGGCGAGGCCCAGCTCCGGCAGCCCGACCGCGGCCGCCCAGCCGCCCCCGGTCTCCCGGACCCCGGCGGCCAGCGCGAGCAGCAGTCCGGCGTCCCCGCCCGCCACCGACACCGCCGTCCCGCGCCGCAGTCCGCCGTCCGGCAGTACCTCGCGCAGGGCGGGCACCACGGGCACCAGTCCGCGCCCGGCCGCCTGCCCAGCCGTCAAGCCAGCCGTCATCCCGTCCGTCAACCCGTCCGTCCGCACGCTCTCGGACGCGGGCACGGCAGCCGGGAGCGCCACCGGCCGCAGCACGGGGCGTGCGGGCTGCTGTTCGACGGTGGATTCGAAAGAAGGTTCGAAAACGGGCACAGCCCCAGGATCGAACATCCGTTCGCAAAGATTCAAGTCCACCCCACCACCCCCATCCGTCACGCTCCGTGTCGGATGCGCCGAATGCCGGAGCCCCCTTGGCTCTTCCAGGTGACCGACAACCCTTTTTTCCTTGACAAATTTTTTTGTCGGTCGGATGCTGGAGAGGTGCTGGACGTCGCCGTGATCGAAGAACCCGCCGCGGCCGAGGCCTCCCTGGACCCGATCCGGTCCCGGATCCTCGCCGCCCTCGCCGAGCCCGGCTCGGCCGCCATGCTGGCCACCCGGCTGGAACTGCCCCGGCAGAAGGTCAACTACCACCTGAAAGAACTGGAACGGCACGGACTCGTCGAACTCGCCGAGGAACGACGCAAGGGCAACGTCACCGAACGGGTGTACCGCGCCACCGCCGCCTCCTACGTGATCTCCCCCAGCGTCCTGGCCGCCGTGAGCCCCGACCCCTCCCGTTCCCCCGACCAGCTCTCCGCCCGCTGGCTGCTCGCCCTGGGCTCCCGGCTGGTGCAGGAGGTCGGGGCCCTGCTCACCGGCGCCTCCCGCGCCGGGCGCCGGGTCGCCTCCTTCGGCATCGACGCCCAGGTGCGGTTCGCCTCCGCCGCCGACCGGACGGCCTTCGCCGAGGAACTGTCCCTGGCCGTGGCCACCCTGGTCAGCCGCTACCACGACGAGTCCGCCCCCGGGGGCCGCAGCCACCGGGTGGTCGTCGGACTCCACCAGATCCCCTCGGCACCGCAACCCGAGGACGACCGACCGCAACCCGCGGACACCCGACCGCGGCCCACGGACACCCGACCGCGGCCCACGGACACCCGACCGCGGCCCGAGGCCGACCAGGAGAACCGGACATGACCCACCCCTTCGAGATCGAACTGGAGACGACCCTCCCGGCGAGCCCGGAACAGGTCTGGGAGGCCATCGCCACCGGACCGGGCCTCGACTCCTGGTTCATGGGCCGCAACGAACTCGATCCGCGCGAGGGCGGAACCGCCGGCATGGAGATCGGCGGCCACCGCACGGAGGCGGTGGTCACCGCCCACGAGCCCGGCAAGCGCCTGGCCACCCGCACCGCCACCGCCGAGGACGGCCGGTTCATGGCCTTCGAGTACCTGATCGAGGGCCGGGACGGCGGCAGCACCGTGCTCCGCGTCGTCCACAGCGGCCTGCTCGGCGACGACTGGCAGGACGAGTACGACGCGCTGCGCCGCGGCTGGCCGTTCCACCTGCACACGCTCCGCGAGTACCTCACCCACTTCCCCGGCCGCACCGGCACCCCGGTCTTCGCCGCGGCGCCCGGAGGCGGACGCCCGGACCCGGAGGTCCGCGGCCTGCTCGCCGACGCCCTGTCACTGCCGCTCCCGGTCACCGTGGGTGCCCGGGCCCACGCCGGACCGGCCGGACTGCCCGCACTGGACGGGGAGGTGGTCTGGGCGGACGACGAACGCTTCGAACTCCGCACCGCCGACGGGCTCTACACCTTCCACCACGGCGCGGGGACGGTGCTGATGTTCCACCACCTCTTCGGGCCCGCGACGGACGGGGCCGAAGCCGCCTGGCAGCGATGGCTGGCCGGGCTCCTCGCCTGACCGACGCGCACGCATCGCCCGTCCGACATCCGCAGAGCCACGAGAACCGTAGACCCGCGAGAACCGCAGTCCCGAGAGCCGCAGTCCCACAAGAACCGCAGAGCCACGAGAACCGAGGAACCACCCATGCGTACCCTGATCAGCACCGCCTTCGTCTCGCTCGACGGCGTCGTCGAGGCCCCCGGCGGCGAACCCGGCTACCGGAACTCCGGCTGGACCTTCAAGGACGTCGAGTTCGTCCCCGAGGCCTACGAGATCAAGGGACAGGAGCAGGAGGAGGCCACCGCGATGCTGCTGGGCCGGGTCAGCTACCAGGCGTTCAGCCCGGTGTGGCCGGACATGCCGGAGTTCGCCCGCTACAAGACGCTGCCGAAGTACGTCGTCTCCACCACCCTCACCGAGGACGACCTGGTGTCGAACTGGGGCGAGACCACCATCCTGCGCTCGGTCGACCAGGTCGCGGCCCTCAAGGAGACCGAGGGCGGGCCGATCATCCTGCACGGCAGCGCCGCCCTGAACCACAGCCTCTCGGACGCCGGCCTGATCGACCGCTACCACCTGCTCGTCTACCCGCTGCTGCTCGGCGCGGGCAAGCGCCTGTTCAGCGCCACGGACAAGGACGCCCAGAAGCTGGAGCTGGTCGAGCACCAGGTCTACGGCAACGGCCTGCAGAAGCAGATCTTCGACGTCGTGCGCTGACCGGCGTTCCCGCCGCGCGTTCCCGGCGTTCCTGGTGTGCGTTCCCGGCGTTCCCGCCGCGCGTTCCCGGCATGCGTTCCCGGCGCCCGGGCCTGTTGCGGACCGCCGGGGACACGGATACTCGACCCATGGGACTCCTCGTCTTCGTCACCCTGCCCGGGCTGGTGGTGCTGCTCACCGTGCTGGCCCTGGTCGACCAGTTGCTGCTGCGCGCCGGACGGGCCGGGCTGCTGCCCTGGCGGACCCCGGCGCGACAGGGCCAGATCTCCGCCACCGGCTTCGAGCAGCTGCACGCCAGCTTCTCGGCGGGCAAGCAGCACGAGCTCAAGGAGCGGCAGTCCTCGCTGATGCAGCGCGACGACGACGAGAACGGCGCACCGCGCAACCCCACCGGGGTGGACCTGGCCCGGGGCACGGCGGTGATCCGGCGGGGCTGACCGGGCAGGAGGGCTGACGTCCCGTCACGCTTGAACCGGTCGGTCTTAAACCGGTGGACAGGCTCCCGGCCGTCACCAGACTGATCCCATGACGGCGAACGACGACAAGAACGACCTGCGGATCTACGTCCAGGACGCCCGCGACGCCCTGCTGTGGAAGCTGGACGGCCTCTCCGAGTACGACCTCCGGCGACCGCTCACACCCACCGGCACCAACCTCCTGGGGCTGGTCAAGCACGTCACCGGGGCCGAGGCGCTGTACCTCGGCGAGACCTTCGGGCGCCCCTTCCCCGAACCGACCCCGCTGTGGTTCGTCGGCACCGACGAGCCGAACGGCGACCTGTGGGCCCGGGCCGAGGAGAGCACCGAGGAGGTCCTCGGGCGCTACCGCCGGGTCTGGGCGCACTCGGACGCCACCATCGAGGCGCTGCCGCTGGACGCCGTCGGCCGGCTCCCGTTCGGCGACCGCCCGCAGCAGACCCTGCACCGGGTACTCGTCCACCTGATCGCCGAGACCCACCGGCACGCCGGCCACGCCGACCTGGTCCGCGAACTCATCGACGGCGCCACCGGCCAGCGGTCCGACGGCGCCAACACGGCCCCCGGCGACGCCTCGTGGTGGCGGGCCCACCACGACCGGGTGGAGCAGGCGGCCCGACGGGCCGGCGGACTCGCTTGAGCCCGGGGGCGGGAGTGGGAGCGGGGACAGGGATGGGGACAGGGACGGGGGCGGGGGCGGACACGGGGCGGGCGTCAGGACGTCCGTACGGTGCGCGCAGTGCGGGGGCGCCGCCGTCCGGAGCATCGGGCAGTTCCTGCACCAGGGGCGGGAGTTGTGGTGGGACGCCGAGCTGCACTGCCCGTCCTGCGGCCCGCACCTGTGCGAGCACGCGGGCCCGGAGGCGATGCCGACGGACGTCCGGGCGGCGCTGCTGGCCGCCCACGGTCCGGCCCGACTGCGGCTCTCCGGTCCGCCCGACGATCCGCCCGGCGATCCGCTCGGGGATCCGCTCGGGGATCCGGTGGCGGCCCTGCGGGTGCTGCGGGACGGGGCCGGGGTCACGCTCCACGAGGCTCACGAACTGCTCGACGAACTACGGGAGTTCGGGCTGAGTGGGACGGCCGTCGAGATGGCGTGGTGGCAGGTGCAGCTGGCTGAGCGGGGTGTCGCGGCGGAGGTCGAGGAGGGCTTCGGGCGGGCGTACCGCTATGTGGGGCCGCCGGAGTTGTACCCGTCGGGGCCGCGGTCGGCGGAGTTGCGGCCAGCGGGGATGCAGCCGTCGGAATTGCGGCCGTAGGCCCCCGGGAATCCGGGCGGCCGACCCGTACGCGCCGAGGGCGAGTTCGCCGCCTGGACGGGCGGGCGGTGCGGCATCGTCCGGGAGGGGCACCACGTCTGCGTCTTCTGCGACGCGGACCTGCCGGAGCGGTGGAACGTGGACGAGGTGGTGCACCCGTAGGCACCGGCACGAAGGGGTGGGTGCGGACTCGCAGCTTCGAGGGGGCGGACCCGGGGGCCGGCTGCCGGCCGGGGAAACCGCCGTGGCGCTGTCGGGTCGGCCCGCTAGGGTCGGGTGGAACAGGGGGCGGAACGGGGAAGGGCGGGGCACGTGGAGTGTGTGCGGGTGGCCGGGGTGCCGGGTGGCGTGGTGCACGAGGGGAGCCGGGAGTTCCTGGTGCGGGAGGGGCTGCCGGCGGCCGGGGCGTTCCTGGACTTCCGGGTGCTCGGCGGCGGCTCGCTGAAGGCCTTCCCGACCGCCGGCGCGGAGCGGCTCTTCATCCTCGGGGAGACGGACTACTGCACCCCCTTCGCCCCCGTCGGCGACCTGGTGCTGCTGGACGGGACCACCGGCGAGGTGCTCCTCGGCAACGGCGGCCCCCGACGGGACCTGCTGGCCTCCGACCTGCCCGCACTGGCCGCGCTGGTACGGGAGGTGGAGGCCGTGGGCGAAGCGGCCCGGCGCCCGGAGGCGCTGGACGGACGGCGCGGGCCCGCGGTGGTGGCCGAGGTGACGGCCGGTGCCGAGCGGCGGATGCGGGAAATCGACCCCGGGCTGTTCGGGCGCGACGCCACGCCCGCGCACTGGAGTACGGCCCTGCTGGTCCGCGCACTGGGCTGGGGCGCGCTGCCCGGCGGCCCGGGCGGCCCCGCGTACCGGGTCGACACCGAACTGGTCGCCGAGCTCGCGGCGCTGACCGACGAGGACGGCGGGGCGGGCCGGGTGCACCGGTTCCGGCCGGAGTCGCTGCCCGCCGCGCTCACCCACGAGCCGACCCGCCGACTGCTGACCGAGGTCGGCCTGCCGCTCGGCGGCGCGATGTTCGGGGTGTGCGAGGAGCCGCTGGTCACCATGGCGGAGGCGTACCCCGAGTACTTCGACGGCGAGGAGGAACGCCCGTACCAGCGGGACTACCTCGCGCTCGGGGACTGGCCGTCCGACCTCACCATCGCCCTGGACGGCGCCACCGGGCGGCTGGAACTGCCCGACTGGTACGACGACGGGCAGCCCGAGGCCTACCTCAACCGCGACCTGACCGCCCTGCTCTACGCCCTGTGGACGTACGAGCGGCTGCGCGCCGAGTGGGAGCGCTGGGAGCACGGCCGGGAACGCGGCGGCGAGCACGGCCGCGAGCACGGTGGCGAGCACGGCCGGGGTCGGGACACCTGGGCGGTGTTCGACCCGCAGTCGCTGCTGAGCACCGTGGTGGACCGGCTGGTCGAGGGCGTCGACCCGGAGGCCTTCGCCTCGCCCGGGCGGTCCTGGCGGCTGCTCGCGGAGGACGGGCACCTGGGCGGGCTGCTCGGCTGAACGCCGGGGGGACGCTCCTCCCTCGGCCGGCGCCGCCGCGCCGGTACGCTGCCCCGGTGACGAACATCCGTACGGCGGCCGGGCGAAGACGGGTGGTGCTCCTCGGCATCGGCGCCGGCCTCTCCCTCACCTCGGCGGGCGCGCTGTACGCCCTGCTGTACGTGCGGTCGCTGGACTACGGGGAGCGCTGCGAGCGCGGCCTGGTATCGGGCGGCGGTCGGCTGCTGGAGACGGGCGCCTCCTGGCTCCCGCCGGACGCCTGGTGCCGGTTCGAGGACCGGAGCCTGTCCACCACGCCGTTCTGGGCGCTGCTGCTGTTCTACGCACTGCTGACCGTGGTGGTCTGGTCGGTCATCGCGCTGGTGCACACCGTCCGTCCGCGTCCGGACCCGGGGCTGGACTGGCAGCCGAGGCACGGTACCGGGCCGGGCTGGTAGGCGCGCAGGTGGTTGTGCCGGTGGGGGCGGTGGGGGCCGCGCCGCTGAGGGCGGTGCTGGTGGCCGTGCTCACCGGTGCTGCGGGCGGTCGGCGGCGGGTGCGCAGCGGGGACAGGTAGACCGGCAGGAAGGCCGTCGCGAGGACGGCCCCGCCGAGCCAGAGCGTGGTGCGCAGGCCGAGGAGTTCGCCGAGCAGCCCGGAGAGCGCGGAGCCGATCGCGAGCGCGCCGAAGAGCAGGAAGCGGAAAGTGGCGTTCATCCGGCCGAGCAGGTGGTCCGAGGTCATCCGCTGACGCAGGCTCACCCCGAGCACGTTGTCCATGCCGGTCTTGAGCGAGACCAGCAGCCAGCCCGCCCCGGCCAGGAACAGCCACGGCCCGCCGACGATCATCGGCACCAGCAGTCCGGCGGGCGCCAGGCACAGACCCGCCAGGGCGAGGGTGCGACCGTCACCGAACCGGGCCGAGACCGGGCGGGCGCAGCGCGAACCGAGCAGGATGCCGACCCCGCCGACCGCCCAGAACAGGCCCAACGCCCAGGCCGGGAGGTTCAGTTCACGGACGAACAGCACCGGGAGCAGGGTGTTGACCAGTTGCGAGCCGAGGTTGTTGAGGGAGGCGGTGGCGGCCAGGGCCCGCAGCTCCGGGTTGCCGAGGACGTGCCTCAGGCCCTCGGCGATCTGCGCGCCGAGGCCGGGGACGGGGACGGGGACGGGGACGGGGATGACGGGGCGGGTGGCGGTGTCGGGGTGGGCGGCCGTGGGGACGTCATCGGCGGGGATGTCGGCGGCGGGGACGTCATCGGCGGGGGTGCGGCGCAGCGCGGTGAGCCGCAGGGCGGAGCCGAGGTGGCTGAGCGCGGTCACCGCGATCGCCAGTGGCGCGGTGAGCAACTGGACCAGCATCCCGCCCGCACCGCGTCCGGCGACGTTGCCGACCGCCATCAGCCCGACCACGGCGGAGTTCGCGTCCACCAGATGCTCCCGGCCGACCAGCCCGGGTAGCACGCTCTGCGAGCCGACGTCGAAGAAGACCGTGGCACCGCCGGTGAGCAGCGCGACCGCGTACAGCTGCCCGAGGGTGAGCCCGCCGAGCCACCAGGCCAGCGGGACGGAGGCGTAGAGCGCGGCCTTCACCAGGTCGGCCACGATCAGGACGCGGCGGTGGTGCATCCGGTCGACCCAGGCGCCGGCGGGCAGCCCGATCAGCAGGAAGGCGAGGGTGCTCAGGGTGGCGAGCAGACCGGCCTGGCCGGGGCCCGCGCCGAGGGCCTCGACGGCGACCAGGGGGACGGCGACGTAGCCGACGTTGGTGCCGAGTTGGGTGAGAGCGGTGGCGGTGAAGAGGGTGCGGAAGTCGGGGATCCGCCAGAGGGAGTCGGGGCGCATGGTCCGTTCAGTCACGTGCGAGGTCCGGGAGGACGGGGGCGGGGTCCGGGAGGACGGGGGCGGGGTCCGGGAGGACGGGGGCGGGGTCCGGGAGGACGGGGGCGGGGTCCGGGAGGACGGGGGCGGGGGCGGAGGCCGGGGCGGGGGCGGGCTTCGGCCGGTGCTTCACGAGGAACACCCCGGCCAGGACGACGGCCATCCCGGCCACCGCCCGTGCGGTCAGCTGCTCACCGAGGAACAGGGCGCCGAGCGCGGTGGACACGACCGGCAGCAGGTAGCCGACGGTGGCGGCACCGGTCGGGCCCTCGGTGGCGATCAGGCGGTAGTTGAGGTGGAAGGTCAGCCCGGTGCAGGCGATGCCGAGGACGGTGACGGCGGCCAGGCCGAGCGGATCGGCGCCGGCGAGCGGGTTCAGCGGGCCGACCGTGGGCAGGGCGATCGCGCTCAGCCCGGCGGCGGCGGAGAGCTGGGCGGCGGAGAGGGCGAGCGGGGCGGTGTCCGTCCCGGCGAATGCCCGGGCCATGTAGGCGAAGGCGATGGCGTAACTCGCCGCCGCGCCGAGCAGGGTGAGCGCCCCGGGGATGCTGATGCCCCCGCCGGCGCCGCCGATCCCATCACCGATTCCGTCACCGATTCCGCCGCCGTCGCGCCACGGGGCGAGGATCAGCAGCACGCCGGCGAAGCCGAGCAGCAGACCGACGAGGCGCAGTGGGCCCCGGGCCCGCTCGGTCCCGAGGGCGAAGCCGATCAGCAGCGACCAGAGCGGGGTGGTCGCGTGCAGCACCCCGGCCAGGCCGGAGCCGACGCTGCGTTCGCCGTAGGCGGTCAGCAGGAACGGCAGGGCGTTGCAGAAGAACGCGGCCACGGCGAGCCGCCGCCAGAGCGCGCCGCCGCGTGGCAGACGTTGCCCGGCGGAGCGGGCGAGCAACAGCAGGACGGCGGCGCCGAGGGCGGCGCGCAGCACGGTGATCTGCACCGGGGTGAGCCCGTGCTGCAGCGCGATCCTGATCCAGAGGAAGCCTGAGCCCCAGAGCAGGGCGAGGACGGCCATCCGCAGCACGGTCCAGCTCCTTGTCGATGGTGGTGTCGGTCGGGTTTCGGGGTGCCCGATGACGGTCGCGCGCGGTGATCACTTAGCACAAGCGAAAAGTTCTGAACCACCTTTAAGCTGCGCTGCATGATTGCCTCACTCGACGTCCGCCGGATGCAGGTGCTGCGCGCCGTGGTCGACCACGGCTCGGTGAGCGCGGCCGCCGGCGCACTCGGCTACACCCCGTCCGCCGTCAGCCAGCAGGTGGCGACGCTGGAGCGGGAGACCGGGACGGCGCTGCTGGAACGGATCGGGCGCGGCGTGCGACCGACCGCCGCCGGACTGCTGCTCGCCGGGCACGCGGCAGCCATCGACCGGCAGGTCGCCGAGGCGGGCGCGGCACTGGCCGACCTGCGGGCCGGACGGACCGGCTGCCTGACCGTCCGGTACTTCACCACGGCCGGTTCCGCCCTGGTGGCACCCGCGTTGGCCGTCTTCCGCCGCGAGTACCCGGGCGTTCGGCTCGACCTGGGCCTGACCGACCCCGTCGACCCGCTCATCGAGGTGCGGGACGGCCGGGCCGACCTCGCGGTGGTGTTCCGGGCCGAGGACGCCCCGACCGGGCTGCGGTTGGTGCACTTGCAGGACGATCCGTACCGCGCCGTACTGCCCCGGGGCCACCGGCTGGCCGGGCGGCGCGTGCTGGACCTGTCCGAGCTGGCGGAGGAGCCCTGGGTCGGCGCCGAGCCGCCCGGCCCCTGTCGGAGCCTGGTGGAGGACGCCTGCGACGCGGCCGGATTCCGTCCGGCACTCGCGGTGGACGGCGCGGACTACGTCACCGCGCAGGGCTTCGTCGCGGCGGGGCTGGGAGTGTCGCTGCTTCCGGAACTGGGCCTGACGCAGCGCCACCCGGGCGTCACGGTCTGCCGGGTGCGCGGCCCGGAGCCGGTACGGACCCTGCACGCCGCCGTACGGGAGGGTGCCTGGGGGCAGCCGGTGCTCGGGGCGCTGGTGGCAGCACTCCGATCGGTGGCAGCTCCCGCGTCGGCGGTGCGGACGGTGTAGGTGGCGGGGGGTGGGTTGTCGGCGGAGTGGGCGACGGAGGCGGTGCGGGCGATCACCGCCCGCGCGGCGCAGGCGGTGATCGCGCGCGCGGCGCACGCGGTGATCGGGCTGCAGCGGTCGGACTTGAAGTTGCCGCAGCGGCAGCTCCTACGGTCGTGACCGGGGCCGGAGGAACCGGCCCCGGTCCGAGCGGACGTGCACGGTGACGGAACGGGGCGACAGCCCCGCAGGAGAGGAGACGGCGATGGCCTGGCCGATCGCGGAAGTCGCCCGGATGTCGGGCGTGACGGCCCGCACCTTGCGGCACTACGCCGAGATCGGGCTGCTGCCCCCGGCCTGGATCGGCTCCAACGGCCACCGCTACTACGAGGAGCGGCAGTTGCTGAAGCTGCAGCAGATCCTCGTGCTGCGGGCACTGGGCGTGGGGCTGACCGAGATCTCCCGGATCGTCGGCGCCCAGGTCGACGAACTGGAGGCCCTGCGGGGCCACCACCGCCGACTGGTCGCCGAGCGCGACCGGCTCGACACCCTGGCCGCCACCGTCTCGCGCACGATCGCCGACCTGGAACGCTCCCGGAAGGACGGCACACCCATGACCAGCATCAACCGGCCCGAGAACCTGTTCGACGGCATCCAGCCCGCCGACATCGAGAGCAGCCTGCGGGACTTCCCCGAGCACATCGAGGCCACCCGGCTCGCGACCGCCGGGATGACCCCGGCGGAGATCGAAGCCGGCCAGCGCGAGCGGACCGCGCGGATGGTCCGCCTGGCGGAACTGATGGCCGCCGGCCACCCGGCCGAGGGCGAGCGCACGCAGCAGATGGTCGCTGAGGACTACCGAGTACTCATCGGTCTGCGGACCGGTGTTCCGCTGGACGAGTACCTCGCCCTCGCCCGCTCGTGCACGGAGAACGAGCAGTGGAGCGCCGCGTACGAGGCCATCGCTCCCGGGCTGGCTGCCTACCAGCGCGCCGCCATGGAGGCGTACGCGGCGGCTCGGCTCTCCTGAGCCGAGGCACGGGGCTCGGACCGGCGGCCCGACCCCGCCCGGTGGGGCGGGGGCGGCTCGGCGGAGCCGCCCCCATCGGGGAGTCCGCACGGCAGCCCCCGCCCCCCGGTGGCCGTCCCGGTCCGGGTCGGCCACCGCGGTCCTGGTCGGCCACCCCGCCGGAAGTCGCCCCGGGGGCGCCCCGGCGTCACTCCGTCCGCAGGGCCGTGACCGTCCGGGTGCGGGCGGCCCAGGTCGCGGGCAGGAGGGCGCCGAGCAGGGCCAGCGCCACCCCGCCGCATATCAGCGGCCCCACCACCGACGGGGCGAACACCGTGAGGTCCGCGTCCGGCACCCCGATGCCGGCGGCGCGGGCCATCGCCGGCATCACCAGGTGGTGCACCCCGATCCCGATCGGGACCCCGATCAGCCCGGCCACCAGCCCGCTGCCGCAGACGGAGGTGAGCACCATGCCGACGGTCTGCCGGGGCGACATCCCGAGGGCCTTGAACACCCCCAGGTCGTGCACCCGTTCCCGGGTGTCCAGCAGCACGGTGTTGAGCACCCCGAGCCCCGCGACCACCGCGAGCAGCAGGGTGAGCGTGCCCGCCAGGGTGTTCATCGCCAGCACCACGATGTTGAGGCGGCCCTCACCGGGGTCGGCGCTCAGCCCCATCGGCTTCACCACTGCGTCCAGTCCGTCGGCGTAGGACGGCGCGTCGGTGCCCGAGGTGAGGTCGATGTGGAAGGAGACCGCTTCGGCGTGGATCGCGCCGCCGAGTGGCTCCAGCGAGGCGCGGTCCACGAACACCACGTCCTGGGTGGTCATGACCTCCCCGGTGATCTTCGCCGGGGTGGTGCGCCCGTGGTCGGTGAGGGTGACGGTGTCACCGACCTTCTTCTGGTTGGCCCGCAGGAAGGCGGCGCTGACCACCGTCTCGCCGGGGCCGTGGAACCAGTGGCCCGTGACCAGTTGGAAGCCGCTCCAGGAGGCGTCGCCGGTGAAGGCGACCAGTTCGTAGCGATCGGTGGCCCCGGCCACCGTGGCCGCGGCGGGCACGGTGCTGTACCAGGCCCTGGTCCCGGGACGGGATTCGATCGCCTTCACCACGGCCGCCTCGTCCACGTGGTCGACCGGGGCGGAGCCGTCGACCGGGACCTGGACCAGGACCTTGCCCGCGCTGTCCGCCGCCAGGCCGTCCTGGATCGACCCCAGGGAGAGCGTCAGCCCGACGCAGAGGGTGACCCCGGCCGTGCCGAGCACCACCGCGGCGGCGGTGGTCGCCGAGCGGCCCGGCCGGTTCAGCGGGGACGCCAGCCCGAGGCTGAGCGCTCGCGGCACCGGAAGCCGGCCGATCAGGTCCTGCGCCGCGGACAAGAGGCCCGCCGGACCGGCCCGACCCGTCGTGCCCCTGGCCGCCGCCCGCTTGGTGCCGGGCGCCGTCCGGCCGACCGCGAGCGCCTCGACCGTGCGCAGCCGTCCGGCCCTCAGCGCCGGCACCAGCGCGGTGCCGACCACTGCGGCCAGGGCCGCGCCCGCGACCACCACGTCCACCCAGACCGGGATGCCGAGCAGACCGCCGCGCAGGGCCTTGCGGGCCACTCCCAGCACCGGTACGGACAGCAGGTTTCCCCCGAGCACGCCGAGTGCGGTGCCGACCCCGGCGGGGATCAGCGCCTGGCCGACGTAGGCGCGCGCCACCTGGGCCGGGGTGAAGCCCAGGGCCTTGAGGATGCCGATCCGCCGGGTGGCGGCGCTCACGGCGCCGCTGACCACCACGCCGATGATCAGCACCGACATGGCCAGGCCGAGCACCCCGAAGGCCGTGACGAACGGGACGAAGGTCGACGCCGTCCGGTTGGCCTCCTCCCGGGCGGGCCGGTAGGTGGTCGCCTTGGTGAGCGCACCGCTCGGCACCGCGGCGGCGATCGCCGCGTGGTCGGCGTCCACCTCGGCGTCACTGCCCGCGTGGGCGAAGCGGTAGAGGTACTGGGCGGCGGGCGTCGTGCCGGGCGCCGTCAGCCCCGCCACCTGCTCGGGGGCGACCCAGCCGTCCGCGCTCCAGGAGACCGAGTCGGCCAGGCCGACGACCTTGAGCGTCGGGCGCCCGGGCAGGTCGGGGAACTGCGCGGTGTCGCCCACCGACAGCGGGGAGCGCCCGTTCAGGAACACCACCTCGCCGGGGCCCGCGATCCAGCGGCCCCTGGTGACCCGCAGGTCGTCCATCGGGCCGTCCTGGGCCCGGCCGACCAGCGTCATCGGCGGCAGCAGGCTGCCGGCCGGCGGGATCCTGCTGTCCTGGCCGGCCCGCGGCTGGAGGGTGACCGCCGGGTAGGGGCCGGCCGAGGCCGTCACCCCGGGCACGTGCGCGGCCGCGGCGAGTTGGGCGGGGCTCGCCTTCGTCGGGTCGTACAGCACGTTGAGGTGGGCGCCGTGCTGGTCGGCGAAGGCGCGCTCGTACGGGCCCTGGGCGGCGACCACCAGCCCGAGGGCGAGGATGCACGCCGTCACGGACATCATCGTGGTGAGCACCATGACCAGGGTCTGCACCCGCTTGCGGCCCACCCCCGCCCGGACCACCTTGCCCATCACACTCATGCGCCCACCCCGCTCCGGTCGCCGGGGAGCGACGCGGCGGCCGTGTCCCTGACCAGGCGGCCGTCGAGCAGCTCGATCGTCCGGTCGGCGCAGGCCTCGGCGAGCGCGGTGTCATGGGTGACCAGCAGGATCGTCTGGCCCTCGGCGTTGAGCCCGCGGAGCAGCTCGCGGACGTCGGCGGCGGAGGCGGTGTCCAGCGCCCCGGTCGGCTCGTCGGCCAGCAGCAGCGGCGGACGGTTCATCAGCGCCCGGGCCACCGCGACGCGCTGGCGCTCGCCGCCGGAGAGCCGGCCCGGGAAGGCCTTGGCGTGCCGGGCCACCCCGAGCCGCTCCAGCAGCTCCCCCGCCCGGGCCCGGGCCGCCTCCCGCCGCATCCCGGCGAGTTGGGCCGGGAGCAGCACGTTGTCCTCGACGTTCAGGTCGTCCAGCAGGTTGAAGAACTGGAACACCATGCCGATCCTGGTCCGCCGGTACTCGGCGAGCGCGGCCTCGCCGAGTTCGTGGACGGCCACGCCGTCCACCTCGACGCCGCCCTCGCTCGGACGGTCGAGGCCGGCGACCAGGTTCAGCAGGGTGGACTTGCCGCTGCCCGAGCGGCCGAGCACGGCCACCGCCTCGCCGGCCCGCACCTCGAGGTCGAGCCCGGCCAGGGCGGGACGGGCTGCGTCGGATCGCTCGTACGTCTTGCTGACGCCGCGGATCCTGATGATCGGCGCGTTCACGGGCCCTCCACGGTTCGGGGTCCGGCTCCGGGAGGCCCGGGACCGGCTGACGGAACATCACGCTACGAAGCCGCGACCGGGCCCGGACAGCCGTCTGGGCGGCCTCCTGGGGGTGTATCCAGATACACCCCGAACTGGGTGTTCAGGCCTAGAGCGCCGGACGATCACGCCGGGCAGACTGACTCCGCGGAAGATCGGGACGGACGCCCACCGAGGGCTCCGGAACACAGACTTCGGGCCCCGCGGGGCCCGGGACGGAAAGGGGGCCGACATGGGGGTGGGAGTGATCACCGGGGTGGCTCGACGGCTGGGCCGGGCCTGCGCGGACGGTGTGCGCGCCTGGTACGTGGCGACGATGGCCGTGACGGGGCTGATCTCGCTGCTGGCCGGGCCGATCGTGCTGGGTTCCGCGCTGTTCGGCCCGGACGAGTCCGGGCACTTCGGGCCGGGCGGGCCGCTGATCCTGACGGTGCCACTGGGGCCGGTCGCCCTCTGGGCGCTCTGCTGGGCCACCGGCGGCTCCGGCCGGGCGGTGGGGGCCGTGCTGTTCGCCCCGGGCGCGCTCGCGGTGACGGCGACCCACCTGTACGGCGGCGCCGCGCCCGGCGGCCGGTCCGTCTCGCTCTGGCTGGCACCGTCGCTGCTGGTGCTCGGGCTGTTCGGCGCGCGCTGGATCGCCACCGAGAGCCGACGCGTCGTCGAGCGGTGGAGCGGGCGGCCGGTCCCGGCGCCGTACCACCGCCCGGTCGGCGACGCCGGCGCCTGGCAACGGCTGCGGGCCGGCGGCTGGTTGGCCGACCCGGCGACCTGGCGGGACCTCGCCTGGACGCTCCTCACCGGATCCGCCGTACTACTGACGGCCGCGGTCGTGGTGCTGACACCGCTCGCGATGGAGGTCTTCGGCCGGAACGGGCTGCTGTTCCCGCTGATGATCGTCTACGGCATGGGCCTCTGGGTGGCCCCGTTCGCCCTCCTGTGGGCCGCACCGCCCGTCCTGAGGGTGCACGAGAGGGCGGCCAGGTCCCTGCTCGGGCCCTCCCGGCAGACCGAACTCGCCCGCCAGGTCAGCCATCTGGCGCGCACCAGGGCGGACACCATCGACGCCGGGGCGGCCGAGCTGCGCCGGATCGAGCGGGACCTCCACGACGGGGCGCAGGCCCGGCTGGTGGCGCTGGGCATGCTGCTGACCGTCGCCGAGCAGGTGAAGCACGACCCGGACGCCCTCGGGCCGCTGCTCGCCGAGGCGCGGACGTCCTCGGTCAAGGCGCTCAGCGAGCTACGGGACTTGGTCCGGGGCATCCATCCCCCGGTCCTGGCCGACCGAGGCCTGGCCGACGCGGTGGAGGCCACCGCGCTGGACCTGCCCCTTCCGGTCACCTTCACCGGCGGGCTGCCCGGCCGGGCGCCGGCTCCGGTGGAGTCGGCCGCCTACTTCGCAGTGAGCGAACTGCTGGCCAACGCGGTGAAACACGCCGGGGCCTCGCACTTGTGGATCGAGATAGGGCACAGTGACGGGCTGCTGCGGATATCGGTCACCGACGACGGGCGCGGAGGCGCGGACCCGTCCCAGGGCACCGGCCTCAGTGGAACCGAACGCCGACTGGCCGCCTTCGACGGGGTACTCGCGATCAGCAGTCCGTCCGGCGGACCGACCATCGTGAACCTGGAGATCCCGTGCGCGTTGTCATCGCCGAAGACCTCTTCCTCCTCCGGGACGGGCTGACCCGGTTGCTGGAGGCCAACGGCATGAAGGTCACCGCGGCGGTCGAGAACGGCGAGCAGCTGCTCGCCGCGATCGCCGCCGACCGGCCCGACATCGCCGTGGTCGACGTGCGGCTGCCGCCGAGCTTCACGGACGAAGGGCTGCGCGCGGCACTCGCGGCCCGGCAGGCCCACCCGGGACTCCCCGTACTGGTGCTCTCACAGTTCGTGGAGCAGCTCTACGCCCGTGAGCTGCTGGCCGGCAGCTCCGGCGGGATCGGCTACCTGCTCAAGGACCGCGTGCTGGACGGTGCCCAGTTTCTCGACGCCGTCCGCCGGGTCTCCCAGGGCGGTACGGCCATGGACCCGGAGGTGATCACCCGACTGCTCACCCACAACTCCTCGGCCGGCCCGGTCTCCACCCTCTCCCCGCGCGAGCGGCAGGTGCTGGCGCTGATGGCCGAGGGCCGCTCCAACGCGGCGATCGCCCAGCAGCTGGTGATCACCGAGCGGGCGGTCGCCAAGCACACCGCGTCGATCTTCGTCCGTCTCGACCTCCAGCCCTCCGACGACGACAACCGCCGGGTCCTGGCCGTCCTGGCCTACCTCAACAACTCCTGAGGGCCTCGACGTCCCCGGAAGGAGACGTCCCCGGAAGGACTGGAGCACGAGGGAGGAGGCAAGGACGGGAGGCAGCGGGACCAAGCAGGCAGGAAGGGAAGCAACTGCGATTGATTGAGCACGGACAAGTGAGGGGTGCCCCTCCGCGCCAGGGGGCTCGCCCTCCACCGAACGGGTCATCTACCCTGGTGAGGTGCTCATCCTTGTTCGCCGCCGCCACGTGGACCTGCTCCGCGTGACGACCATGTCCTGTCGACGCTCCGGCTGAACCTCGCGCCACCCACCCTCACGGCAGCCCCGACGCGGCCGCCACCACCTCCCGGCTACCCGGAGCACCCGCCGCACCAGGCGCGGCTCCGGCCTTCCCTGGTCGACCACCGGGACCAGCCGGGACGAGACCAGCGGATGTCACACATGACGCAGCAGTACACGCCCATATCCGGTACCGGCTCCACCCCGGAGGCGCACCCCGAGGCCCTCCCGGTGATCGACCTCTCGCTCGCCGACGGCAGCCCCGAGGACCGCCGCCGCCTGCACGACGAGCTCCGCGCCGCCGCCACCGGCGTCGGCTTCTTCCAGCTCGTCGGCCACGGCATCACCCCGGAGGAGACGGCCGCGCTCACCGGAGCCATGCGCGCCTTCTTCGCCCTCCCCGAGGCCGACCGGCTCTCCGTGAGCAACCTCAACTCCCCCCACTACCGCGGCTACACCCGCACCGGCGACGAGCGCACCGGCGGCAGCCAGGACTGGCGCGACCAGCTGGACATCGGCGCCGAGCTGCCCCCGCACACCCCCGGAAGCGGCGAGCCCCCGTACTGGTGGCTGGAGGGCCCCAACCAGTGGCCGGCCGCGTTGCCCGAGCTGCGCACCGCCGCGCTCGGCTGGATCGACCACCTCGGCGCGGTCGCCCGCCGCCTGCTGCACGAGCTCCTCGCCTCGATCGGCGCCCGCCCCGACTTCTACGACGACGCCTTCGCGGGCCACCCCCACCTGCGGCTCAAGCTGGTCCGCTACCCGGGCACCGCACCGGACGGCGCCGGCCAGGGCGTCGGCGCCCACAAGGACTACGGGTTCATCACCCTGCTCCTCCAGGACACCGTCGGCGGCCTCCAGGTGGAGCGCCCGGACGGCACCTTCCTGAACGTCCCGCCGCTCGACGGCGCCTTCGTGGTCAACCTCGGCGAGCTGCTGGAGGTGGCCACCGACGGCTACCTCAAGGCGACCAGCCACCGCGTGGTCAGCCCGGCCGGAGCCCGCGAGCGCTACTCCGTCCCCTTCTTCTACAACCCCCGCCTCGACGCCCACGTCGAGCCGCTCGACTTCCCCCTCGCCCACCACGCCCCCGGCGCCACCGAGGACCCGGCCAACCCGCTCTTCGCCGACTTCGGCTTCAACGAGTGGAAGGGCTACACCCGGGCCCACCCCGAGGTCACCCGCCGCCACCACGCCGCCCTCGCCTGACCCGCCACCTGCGAGGGACCCACCGCCTGCGAGGACCCACCGCCCGCGCGGGACCCACAGGCGACCCGAAACCGGCGCCCGCCCCGACACCGGGGCCGGCGCCGGTTCGCCGTCTCCGGGCCGCGACTCCCGGACCGCCGCTCCCGGACGGCCGTCCCCGTTTCGCCGTCCCCGGGGCGCCCACCCCGTCCGATGGACCTGATCGCACCGCACTGTCACACTGCAGCTGTCACAGCAGGAGTGTGCCAGCGCGGGAGGCAGCAGATGGGGGAGCACGGCGCCGGGGTGGGCGAGGTGCGGCTGACGGTGGACGAGTTGGCGGCGCGGGCCGGGGTGACGGTGCGGACGGTGCGGTTCTACGGGACGAAGGGGCTGCTCCCGCCGCCGGAACTGGGCCCGCGGCGGGTAGGGCTGTACGGGGCCGCGCACCTGGACCGGCTGGGGCTGATCGAGGAGTTGCAGCGGCAGGGGCTGACCCTGGCCGCGATCGAGCGCTACCTGGCCCGGCTGCCGGAGGACAGCACCCCGCTGGGCCTGGCCATCCACCGGGCGCTGGTGGCGTCCTGGACGCCGGAGACCGCCGAGGAGGTGGGCCGCGCCCAGTTGGAGCGGCGCGCCGGTCGGGGGTTGTCGGAGGAGCAGGTGGAACGCCTGGTCGCGATGGGGGCGCTGGAGCGCACCGCCGACCCGGAGGTGTTCCGGACGGATCCGGGCCTGCTGCCGCTGGGCGTGCGGATCCTGGACGTGCCGATCCCGCTGGAGACGCTGCTGGCCGCCCGGGCGGTGGTGGTGGAGCACAGCCGGGCGACCGCGCGGGAGTTGCAGCGGCTGTTCCGGGAGACGGTCTGGAAGCCGTACCGGGAGAGCGAGCCGGATCCGGCGGAGCTGGCCCGGATGAAGGAGCTGACCGACCACATCCAGCCGATGGTGGCGCAGGCGCTGGTCACCGCGTTCCAACGCTTCCTGCGCGAGGAGTTGGGCGACGAGCTGGGCGAGGAGCCGATCGAGAAGTCGGGCGAGAGGTCGGGCGAGGAGTCGGGCGGGGAAACCGGCAACTAGCAGGAGCCGGGTGGGGCCGTGCCCTCGCGCGCACGCCCCCACCCGGCCCGCCCGCCCTGTCCCGGGCAGTCGGTGACGAACAGTCAGTGACGATCAGTCGGTGACGATCAGTCGGTGAAGGATCAGTCGGTGAAGGTCCGCCCCTCCGCCGCGATCCGCTCCAGCAGGGCCGGCGGCGCGAACCGCTCGCCGTAGGCGGCGGCGAGCTCGCGGGCGCGGGCCGCGAAGCCGGCCGGGCCGCCCGGGTAGCCGTTGATGTACTGGAAGACGCCGCCCGTCCAGGCCGGGAAGCCGATGCCCAGGATGGAGCCCACGTTGGCGTCGGCGACCGAGGTGAGCACGCCCTCCTCCAGGCAGCGCACCGAGTCGATCGCCTCGCTGAACAGCATCCGCTCCTTGAGGTCCTCGAACGGGACCTCCGCGGGGTCGACCGGTCCGGTGCCACCGGCGAAGTGCTCCAGCAGCCCCGGCCAGAGCCGGCCGCGCTTGCCGGCCGCGCCGTACTCGTAGAAGCCCGCGCCGCCGCTGCGCCCGGGGCGGCCGAACTCGTCGACCATCCGGTCCACCACCGCGTCCGCCGGGTGCGGGGTCCAGGTGCCGCCGGCGGCCTCGACCGCGCGCCGGTACTCGTCGCGGATCTTGCGCGGCAGGGTGAGGGTGAGCTCGTCCATCAGGGAGAGCACCTTGGCGGGGTAGCCGGCCTGGGCGGCGGCCTGCTCGACGGAGGCCGGGTGGATGCCCTCGCCGACCATGGCGACGCCCTCGTTGAGGAACTGGCCGATCACCCGCGAGGTGAAGAAGCCCCGGGAGTCGTTGACCACGATCGGGGTCCTGTCGATCTGCCGGACCAAGTCGAAGGCGCGGGCGAGCGCCTCGTCGCCGGTCTGCGGGCCCCGGATGATCTCGACCAGGCGCATCTTGTCGACCGGCGAGAAGAAGTGCAGGCCGATGAAGTCGCCGGTGCGCCGGACGCCTTCGGCGAGCACCCCGATCGGCAGGGTGGAGGTGTTGGAGCAGAGCAGCGCGTCCGGGGCGACCACGCCCTCGATCTCCTGGAACACCTTGTGCTTGAGCTCGGTGTTCTCGAAGACGGCCTCGATCACCGCGTCGCAGCCGGCCAGGTCGGCGGCGTCGCCGGTGGGGGTGATCCGGGCCAGCAGCTCGTCGCGCTGCGCCTCGGTGGAGCGGCCGCGGGCGATCGCCTTGTTCAGCAGGCCCTCGGAGTAGGCCTTTCCGCGCTCGGCGGCCTCGGTGCTGACGTCCTTGAGCACGACCTCGATGCCGGCCTTGGCGCAGGCGTACGCGATGCCGGCACCCATCATCCCGGCGCCGAGCACCGCGACCTTGCGGACCAGCTGCTTCTCGACGTCCTTGGGCCGCCCCGCGCCGGAGTTGACCGCCTGCATGTCGAAGAACAGCGCCTGGATCATGTTCTTGCTGGTCTGCCCGCAGGCCAGCTCGGTGAAGTAGCGGGCCTCGATCACCATCGCGGTGTCGACGTCGACCTGGCTGCTCTCCACCGCGGTGGCCAGCACGTTGCGCGGGGCCGGGTAGGGCGCGCCGTTGAGCTGCTTGCGCAGGTTGGCCGGGAAGGCGGGCAGGTTGGCGGCGAAGGCGGGGGTGGCGGGGGTGCCGCCGGGAATCTTGTAGCCCTTGACGTCCCAGGGCTGGACGGCGGTCGGGTTGGCCTCGATCCAGGCCTTCGCCCGGGCCGTCAACTCCTCCGGGGTGTCGACCAGTTCGTGCACCAGTCCGTGCTCCAGCGCCTGCGCCGGGCGGTACTGGCGGCCCTGCAGCAGGAACTTCAGCAGGGCGTCGGTGATGCCGAACAGCCGCACCGTGCGGACCACGCCGCCGCCGCCCGGGAGCAGGCCGAGGGTGACCTCGGGCAGGCCGATCCGGCTGGCGGGGGTGTCCAGCGCGATCCGGTGGTGGCAGGCGAGGGCGATCTCCAGACCGCCGCCGAGGGCGCTGCCGTTGACGGCGGCGACGACCGGCTTGCCGAGGGTCTCCAGCTTGCGCAGCGAGCGCTTGATCCGCATGGACTTCTCGAAGACGGCCTCGGCGTCCTCGGGGCGGGCGGCGGACAGCATCCGCAGGTCTCCCCCGGCGAAGAAGGTCTTCTTGCCGGAGGTGACCACCACGCCGCGCAACGCGTCGCCGAGGCCGGCCAGCCGCTCGACGGTGGCCTCGAAGTCGGCCGTGAAGGCCTCGTTCATGGTGTTGACGGACTGGGTGGGGTCGTCGAGGACGAGGGTGACCACGCCGTCCCGGTCCTGCTCCCAGCGGATGGTGGTGGTGTCGCTCATGGGTTCAAGGTCTCCAGGTCTACCGGGGGGAGAGGGGGATCAGACGCGCTCGACGATGGTGGCGACGCCCATGCCGCCGCCCACGCACAGGGTGATCAGGCCGTAGCGCAGGTCGCGCCGCTCCAGCTCGTCGACGACGGTGCCGAGCAGCATCGCGCCGGTCGCGCCGAGCGGGTGGCCGAGCGCGATCGCGCCGCCGTTGACGTTCACCTGGTCCGGCCGGAAGCCGAGTTCGCCGATGAAGCGCAGGGCGACCGCCGCGAAGGCCTCGTTGATCTCGACCAGGTCGATGTCGGCGGCGGTGAGCCCGGCCTTGGCGAGGGCCTTGCGGGTGGCCGGGGCGGGGCCGGTCAGCATGATGGTCGGCTCGGAGCCGGACACGGCCGCGGAGACGATCCGGGCGCGCGGGCGCAGCCCGTACCGCTCGCCGACCTCGCGGTTGCCGATCGCGACGAGGGCGGCGCCGTCCACGATGCCGGAGGAGTTGCCCGCGTGGTGGACGTGGTCGATGGCCTCCACCCAGTGGTACTTCTGCAGGGCGACGGCGTCGAAGCCGCCGGCCTCGCCGATCGCGGCGAAGGAGGGCTTGAGGCCGGCCAGGGTCTCGACGGTGGTGCCGGGGCGGATGAACTCGTCGCGCTCCAGCACGACCAGGCCGTTGCGGTCGCGCACCGGGACCACCGAGCGGTCGAACAGGCCGTCCGCCTGCGCCTTGGCGGCGCGCGCCTGGGACTCGGCGGCGAAGGCGTCCACGTCGGTGCGGGAGAAGCCCCCGATGGTGGCGATGAGGTCGGCGCCGATGCCCTGCGGGGCGAAGTTGGTCTCGTACGAGGTCATCGGGTCGGCGAACCAGGCGCCGCCGTCCGAGGCCATCTTGACCCGGGACATCGACTCCACGCCGCCGGCCAGGATCAGGTCCTCCCAGCCCGAACGGACCTTGGCGGCGGCCAGGTTGACGGCTTCCAGGCCCGAGGCGCAGAAGCGGTTCTCCTGGACGCCGGCCACCGTGTCGGGCAGGCCGGCCGCGATGGCGGCGATCCGGGCGATGTCGGAGCCCTGGTCGCCGATCGGGCTGACCACGCCGAGCACGATGTCGTCGATCGCCGCCGGGTCCAACTCGGGGTAGCGGCGGCGGATCTCGTGGATCAGGCCGACGACCAGGTCGATCGGCTTGGTGCCGTGCAGCGAGCCGGTGGCCTTGCCGCGGCCGCGCGGGGTGCGGATCGCGTCGTAGACGTACGCTTCGGTGGTCACGATGGGGATGCCTTTCGGGGCGGGGCCGGGCGGAGCGGGGTGGGCGGGGCGGAGCGGAGCGGGGTTGGCTGAACGGGGCGGGGCGAGACGGGGCGGAGCGGGGTCGGCGGAGGGGTCAGCCGAGGATGGAGCGGCCGACGATCTCCTTCATGATCTCGGTGGTGCCGCCGTAGATCGTCTGGATGCGGCCGTCGGTGAACGCCCGGGCGACCGGGAACTCGCTCATGTACCCGTAGCCGCCGTGGAGTTGGAGGCAGCGGTCGGCCGTGCGCTTCTGCAGTTCGGTGGCCCACCACTTGGCCATCGAGGCGTCCGCCGGGGTGAGCGCGTAGCGGTTGTGCTCGGTGATGCAGCGGTCGACGAAGGTCCGGGTGATCGCGCACTCGGTGGCCAGTTCGGCGATCTCGAAGCGCACGTGCTGGAGCTTGGCCAGCGGCCGTCCGAAGGCCTCGCGCTGCTTGACGTAGTCGGTGGTGATCTCGACCAGGTACTCGGCACCGGCGATCGCCGCGGCGGCGATGGTGAGCCGCTCCTGGGCGAGGTTCTGCATCAGGTGGACGAAGCCGCCGTTGAGCTCGCCGAGCAGGTTCTCCTTCGGCACCCGGACGTCCTCGAAGAACAACTCGGCGGTGTCCTGGGCCTTCTGGCCGATCTTGTCGAGGTTGCGGCCGCGCTCGAACCCGGGCGTCCCGCGCTCGACCACCAGCAGGCTCAGCCCGTGCGCACCGCCCTCCGGCGTGGTCCGGGCGACCACGACGACCAGGTCGGCCAGGATGCCGTTGGAGATGAAGGTCTTGGCGCCGTTCAGCACGAAGTGGTCGCCCCGGTCCACCGCCTGGGTGCGGATGCCCTGGAGGTCGGAACCGGTGCCGGGCTCGGTCATCGCGATCGCGGTGATCAGCTCACCGCTGCAGAAGCCGGGCAGCCAGCGCCGCTTCTGCTCCTCGGTGGCGAGCGAGGTGAGGTACGGGCCGATGATGTCGTTGTGCAACCCGATCGCCAGCCCCGACGCACCGGCCCGGGCGAACTCCTCGGCCACCACGGCGGCGTAGCGGAAGTCGGGCGAACCGCCGCCACCGAACTCCTCGGGCACCGCGATGCCCAGCAGGCCCTGCCGGCCCGCCGCCAGCCAGACCGAGCGGTCGACGATGCCCGCCTTCTCCCAGCGGTCGTAGTGCGGCAGCACCTCCTTGGCGAGGAAGGCCTTCACGGTGGCCCGGAAGTCCTCGTGCTGCTCGGTGAAGATCTCGCGCTGCAACGCTACTCCCCTTGTTCGGTCGCGGAGTTGAGAGGTTCGGTGGTGGCGGCCGGCGGGTGGAGCGCCGGCAGGCCCCAGTCCCGGGCCACCTCCGCGGTGTCCGCGCCCGGGCGGGTCGGCGGGCGGCGCAGCGCCCCGGGGGTGGCGGAGAACCGCGGGGCGGGGGCGGGCTGGGTGACGCCATCCGCCTCGACGTACGTACCGCGCGCCAACAGGTGTTCCTCGGCAGCGGCCTGACGCATCGTCAGCACCGGCTCCACGCAGGCGTCGGAGCCCGCGAAGACGGCCTCCCACTCGGCCCTGGTCCGGGTGGCGAAGCGGGCGGCGATCAGGGCCCGCAGTTCGGGCCAGCGGGCGAGGTCGTACTGGCCGGGCGCGTCCGGGCCCAGCTCCAGCAGGCGGGCGAACTCCGCGTAGAACCGGGGCTCCAGGGCGCCCACCGCGAGGTGCCCGCCGTCGGCGGCCCGGTAGAACGCGTAGAACGGGGCGCCGCCGTCCAGCAGGTTGACGCCCCGGCGGTCCTGCCAGTGACCGGCCGCGAGCAGGCCCCAGAGCATGCTGCCCAGGTGCGCCGCGCCGTCCACGATCGCGGCGTCCACCACCTGCCCGGCGCCGGTGACTCGGGCATGGTGCAGCCCGGCGAGCAGGCCGACCACCAGGTAGAGCGAGCCGCCCGCGTAGTCGCCGAGCAGGTTCGCCGGGATCCCGGGCGGCGCCTCGGCCCCGCCCTCCGCGGCGACCAGCCCGAGCACCCCGGCCACCGCCGCGTACCCGAGGTCGTGCCCGGCGGTGGCGGCCCGCGGACCGTGCTGGCCCCACCCGGTCATCCGCCCGTACACCAGGGCCGGATTGCGCGCCAGGCACACCTCGGGGCCCACCCCGAGCCGCTCCGCCACCCCCGGCCGGTAGCCCTCGATCAGCAGGTCGGCCCGCTCGACCAGGCCCAGCACCAGGCCGGGCCCCTCCGGCGACTTGAGGTCCACCAGCACCGACCGCTTGTTCCGGTTGGTCAGGTCGTACGCCGGGTCCGTCCCGAGCGGCGAGGGCTCCGGGCGGTCCACCCGCACCACGTCCGCCCCGAGGTCACCCAGCAGCATGGCCGCGAACGGCCCCGGCCCGATCCCGGCGAGTTCGACCACCCGCACCCCTGCCAACGGGCCGGAGCCGGCGGCCGTACTGGTTGTGTCACGCACTGGCTGCAGACCCTCCGGGGTTTGACAGTAAAGCTGTAACACTCGCGATGATAGGGAAGCGACCGGCCGGTAACAAGCCCTCGGCCCCGCGGCCGCGTCGCCGGACACCCGCCAACTCCCCCCTGACGAAACCTTGATGGAGCCGATCACAGCCAGTGCAACCGGCGGCACGGAGGGTGCGTCGGTGTACTGACGGAGCCGACCTGTACGGTCGTCATGCCGAAGGGGGCGTGCGAACCCCCGCCGACCAGGGGAGGAACACGCAGACATGGGCAGCCCGTACTTCACCACCGGGCCGGTCGCCCCGGCCACGGACCCGATGCCGAGCACGACGGCCAAGAAGTCGCCGTACGCGAACCCGGCGGCCCCGGGCGACGGCGGCAACACCGTGCCCCCTTTCCCGCTGATCCCCCCGGGCAAGCCGACCACCCAACTGGACACCCCGTACGAGCTCACCGCCTCGGCCGGACTGGCCCGCCAGATCGCCACCGACCTCGACGGCGCCAACAGCAAGGCCGGGCCCGGCGCGCACAGCCTCACCGAATACGCGAGCACCGCCTCGACCAAGATCCGCGGCTTCTCCTTCGGCGGCGCCCTCACCGGCAGCACCGAACGGTGGCTGCAGCAGTGCAAGACCTTGCACGACAAGGTCACCGGTGCCGCCAACAGCCTCGACCGGACCCGCGAGTACTACCACGGCAACGAGATCACCACCGTCGCCGACCTCCGCGCGGCCCGCTAGAAAGACAGGGGGAACAGAGAGATGGTGTCCTTCAAGGAACTTCACGAGGCCGAGTTCTCCGCGGTCTCCGACGCCGCCGAGGCGTGGGCCGGGGTCGCCAAGGCCCTCACCGCCTTGGACGGCCGGGTCACCAAGGACCTCACCAGCACCCCGCAGCGGGCCGGCTGGAAGGGCGCGGCCGCCGACGAGGCGACCAAGGTGATGCAGGGCATCGACGGCGACTTCAAACAGGCCTCGGCCGTCGCCACCGCCCTCGCCGCGATCATGAAGACCGCTGCCGAGGACTTCGCCGCCGCCCGCCGCGACCTCGACACGGCACTCCACGACGCCCAGGCACAGGACCTGACGGTCTCGGCGGACGGCACCGTCAGTTGGACGCTGCCGAAGGAGGCGAGGAACGATCCGGACAGCAGGCTGCTGGCCCAGGACCTGGACGCCAAGGCCAAGGCCATCTCGGCCCGCCTGACCAAGGCCGTCCAGAAGGCCACCGCCGCCGACCAGCGCGCCTCGGTCGACCTCCAGGCCGACATCGGCACCAGCACCACCGCCTTCAACCCCACCCCCGGCGGCAGCGGCCCGGTCGCCGACGCCAAGCGCGCGACCGACCTGATGTCCAAGGGCGGCAGCCTCTCCGACGACCAGCTCAAGCAGTTGCAGGCCCTGCTGGCCGCCAACGCGGAGAACAAGGACTTCTCCACCACCCTGCTCAACGGCCTCAACTACGGCGGCAAGACCGGCCCGGAAGCCTTCCTGGAGTACAGCAAGGCCTACGGTGACCTCGCCCACGCCAACCACAACGCCAAGGGCTACCAGGACGTCTACGGCAACCTGTCGGTACTCCTCGCCAATGCCACCCGGGACGGGGGCATGGGCAAGGAATGGGAGGCCGGGCTCTTCGCGGCCGCCCGCCGTCCGGGCGGCAATGCGGCGGGGTGGAACGACAACTACCCGGCACTCACCGCCCTCATGGAGGCGAAAGGGAACTTCGACCCGGCCTTCGTCCGCAGGGTCGGCACCGACCTGCTCGACTACGAGGCCTCCAGCAAGGTCAAGGGCGAGTCGTTGTGGGGCCCGAACTGGCTCAACAACCCCGAGAAGGGCGACCCGCTGGCCCCGCTGCTGCGGATGATGAAGGGCGATCTGGCGACGACCCAGGCCTTCCTCGACCCGAACCAGAACCAGAACCTCAACCACCTGCTCAGGGACCGCGGCTGGCTCAGCGAGGACCAGGAGCACAAACTCCCCACCGGCGCCCTGCCCAACACCTCCCACCAGATGTTCGCGGAGATGCTCGAGGCCGCAGCGACGGGCCGCGACCCCGTGGGACACCAGTCCCCGACGCGCCCGCACAGTGCGGTGATGACGCGGATCACCGATACCGCGCTCTCCGTCCTGGGCGGCGACAGTGCAGGCCACGAGAACGAGTTGTACGCCGGGCTGCGCCGCCCGCTCGCCAACGTGATCGCCGAGTACGCGCCGGACGCCCACGACATCCTCGGCAAGGACCTGCCCGGCCCTTCCCACCCGGGCGGCCTGAACACCTCCCGCGAGCAATTGCTCCGCGTGATCCGCGGCACCGCGGAGGACCCCGACGCATACGCCCTGATCCACATGGCCGAGAGGCAGGAAGTGGCGCGGAGGCTGGCCGAGTACGGACCCGAGTCCTTCCAAGCCGTAGCCGGGCGCCCCGACCCGAAGCTCGAGGGCTTCGTGCTCGAATCCAGCAAAGCCCTCGGAGCGCTCGACGCCGTCCAAGCAGACACGATCATGGACCACAAGGCCGACCAGCAGTTCAGGAACAACTGGAAGGCCAAGATGGACTACCACTACTGGGGAACCGCCGCGAACATGCTGAAGGTGCCGGGCGTGGACTGGATCCCCCTGGGCGACGTCGCCCAACGCATCGTCGACGTAGCAACCTCCGACTGGGCGAATCAGGCCAACTCCGCTCTCGACACCGATGCCCAGGCCAACATCAGCAAGCTCTACGCCATGGGCCAACCGCAGATGGCCGTCATGCTCAAGGAGAAGGCCTTGAGCCTGGGCATTCCGGAGGCCGACATCGCGGCGGACGGCAGTATCGTCAAGCAGCTCGCGTCCAGGGCCAACGACCACTACGAAACATCCATCTCCAACGCCTATCGCGCCGGCCTCGGAAACGCGTGATCGGAATGACGAAGTCTCAGCACGGAGGTCCCGACGCGGCCCTGGACCGGCGCGGGTTCACCACCTGGCCGCTCCGGCTACGGGCCGCGGTAGCCGCAGCCGGCGTGACGGCAGTGGTGGCCGGAGCGGGGGCGTTCCTCGCGAACAACCTGAGCAATGCCTTCGGGCCGGACAGCGTGTGCGGTGGCGCTGTGAGTGCCGACGCGCTCAACGACGCGCTCGGGCCGGGCCAGGTCAGCAGCCGGGACAACGGCGCCTGGGAATCACCCCGGAGCGGGGCTCTCTGCACTGCGACGGTGAGCTACGGGGTCTTCGGCAACAGCCGGTCCGTCTTCGTGCGGGTAGTCCAGGCCGATGACCTGGGGCCCTATCCGGCCAGCGCGGGGGACCAGCTGTTCGCTGGTCCGGCGGACAGTGGCGCGGCCGGAGCAGCTCGTGACGACCGGGCGTGGGCACTGCTTCCCGGCGGGTGCGACACCGGCCTGCGAGCCGAGGTCCAGTCAGGCGGCGGCGCACCGGGTGCCGAGAAGCTGGCCCGACTCGCAGTGGCCGCGGCGAACGGCGTCGCGGCGGACCAGGGTTGCGGGAAGTCACCGCTTCCCACCCCGAACGGGCTGTCCCGATCCGGGCAGGAGCACGATCTGAACCTCGCCTCGGTCTGCGACCTACCAGGATTCGCCGCAGCCGGCGCAGCAGGGGACAAGGGGTACAAGGAGATCGCCAGCACGGCATTCGACCCGGTGTGGACCTGCCGGATCAGTCGCGAGAAGAACCCCTTCGCCTACTCGTTCACCATCGGCACCGATCCCCGGCTCCGCGGACCGCTGGCCGAGAAGACCGCGTCGCCCGCATTCGGCCGCTCCCGCTGGGCCGGCTCACCCATCACCGACCGGGAGGTGATGGCAACCTGTCACGGCAGGCCCACCTACTTCCGGATGGACTCCAACTTCCTTGAACCGCTGTTCACCGACACCGACGAGACCTGGAAGCAGTTCCTCGTCGCCGGGGGCAAGGCGATCGGGTGTGAGCCGATCCTGTAGGAAATGGACGGGCGGGTGTCGGCGTAATGGTCTATCGTGCCATCGGACCATTACGCACCGCAGGGGGAGCCTCCATGACCACCACTGATCTGCCCACCGATGCCCGCACGGTCGTCGCCGTGTCCGAGCGGCTGGTGTTGAGCCGGCCGCAGGAGGGGGACGCGGAGGCGATGTTCGCGATCCACGGGGATCCGGAGACCAACCGGTACAACCCAGACGGGCCGCAGCGGGATCTCGGGGCGGCGCGGGAGCAGTTGGCCGGGTTCATCGCGGACTGGCCGCGGGACGGGGTGGGGTACTGCATGGTGGCGACCCGGGAGGAGCCGGGGGTGGTGATCGGGGTCGCCGGGCTGTTCCTGCACTCGCTGGACGGGGAGCCGGTGTTCAACCTGTACTACCGGTTCCGGCCGTCGGCGTGGGGCAAGGGGTACGCGGCGGAGGCGTGCCGGGCGGCGATGGCGGAGGCGCTGCCGCGGTTCCCCGGGATTCCGGTGACGGCGCTGATCAGGGCGGACAATCTGCCGTCGCGCCGGCTGGCCGAGCGGCTCGGGCTGGTGCCGGACCCGGACGGGCGGGTCGACCAGGAGGACCGGCTGATCCACCGGATGGCGTAGGGAGGGGCCGGAGATCCCCCGCCGGGGGGAGGGGGATCGCACCCCGGGCCGAGGCCGCGGCCCGGGGTGGGGCGGCAGCGTAGGGGGCATGAGGCGCAAGGAAGACGTGGTGCGGGGGGCGGCGGCCGGGATCGCGATGGCCGCCACGGTGCCCTATCTGACGCTGAAACTGCTGTGGCTGTCCGGCTCCCCCGTGGGCGTGCGCGACGCGAAGGCGTTGGACGGGCTGTGGACGCTCAACCTCCTCACCTTCGGCATGGAGGTGGTCGCGCTGCTGCTCGCGCTCGCCTTCGTCCGGCCGTGGGGGCGGCGGGCCCCGGCCGCGCTGGTGGCGTTCCCGATGTGGGTGGCGACCGGGCTGCTGGGGACGATCCTGGTGGTCGTCCCACTGGACCTGCTGGGCTCGCTGGTGTTCGGGGCGGAGCACCGGACGGCGGCGCAGCAGGCCGACGACGGCCTCGCGGGGTGGGTGTACGCCGTGGTCTACGGGGGCTTCGGGGTGCAGGGCGCCGCCCTGTTCACCGCGTTCGCGCTGTACGCCCGCCGACGCTGGACGGGCCTGCTCCACGACCGAATCGGCGACCTGCCCGACTCCCCCACCCGCAACGTGCAGCGGGCCTTCGCCGTGGTGGCCGCGCTGGTCGCGCTGGGGGTCGCGACGGCCCGGGCGTACTGGGCGGCGGGCGGGACGGTGGGACTGCCGCTGCGGATGGCCGAGGAGTACGACCGGTCGATGGCGACGATGGACGCGGCCACCGCCGTGACCGCCGTCGCCGCGGCCCTGGCCCTGCTGGTGCTGGTCTTCCGGATCGGGCCGCGACGGCGGCTGCGGGTGCCGCTGCTGGTGGCCTGGACCGGCGCGGGCTCGCTGTTCGGCTGGGGCGGCTTCCTGCTGGTGGCGTTCGGGACCTCGACGACGGTGCCGGACCTGCCGCGGGCCGTACCGGGGTTCCTGGCCCTGGTGGAGGCCGGGCAGTTCACGGCCGGGGCCCTGATGCTGGCCGCGGGCGCGGTGGCCCTGACCGAACGGGGGGCCGCGCCCGGCCGGGGAGCCGGACCCGACGGCACTGACGGGCCCGACGGCACTGACGGCCCCGGCGGTGCTGACGTAAAGTCGCCCGGGTGAGTACGGGGGGCCGCCGGATCCGGCGGGCGGGCGAGGTGTTGTTCGGACGGCGGGCCCGACTGCGCTGGGTGCACCTGGTGCTGGGCGGCGCGCTGCTGATGCCCTACTACCTGCTGTCGACGGTGGGACTCGGGGCGCTCAACCCGAACCAGGGCCACGCCCGCCAACTGCTGTTGCAGATGCTGTCGTTGTTCACCTCGCTGCCGATGGCCGCGGTGACCGCGCTGGTGCCGACCGTCCGGGGGCTGGAGGGCGCGGCCGCCCGGGCGCTGTGCGCGGTGGCCCGGCCGGAGGAACTGGCCACCGGGCCGTCCCGGTCCTGGGCCGCCCGGTGGCGGACCGCCGCGTTCTTCGTGCTGCACCTGTTCACCGGCGGGGTGGTCGCCGGGATGACGCTGGCCGGGGCGCCCTTCGCGGTGGTGCTGATGTTCGGCCTCATCGGGTCCGAGGACCTCTCCGGCTACTGGACGGACCGCTTCCCCGGCTGGATGCTCACCGGCCCCGCACTGGGCCTGGCCGTTCTGCTGCTGATCGTCGTCAGCAACGCCGGCTGCGGTGCGCTGCTGGCCCGTTGGGCGCCCAGGCTGCTCGGCCCCACCCCGGAGGAGCGGCTGGCCGCCGCCGAACGGCGTGCCACCGTGCTCGCCCAGCGCAACCGGCTGGCCCGGGAACTGCACGACTCGGTCGGGCACGCGCTCAGCGCGGTCGGCATCCAGGCCTCGGCGGCCGCCCGGGTGCTGCGCACCGACCCGGACTTCGCCGCGGAGGCGCTGTGCGCGATCGAGGAGACCGCGCGCGGGGCCGTCGCCGAACTGGACACCGTGCTGGGGCTGTTGCGCGAGGAGGAGGACGGTGGCACCGGACCGGCCGGGCCCACGCTGGCCGGGCTGGACGACCTGCTGCGCCAACTCGCCCGCACCGGCGTGACGGTGGACGCCGAGCTGGCGCCCGGCCTGGGCGCACTGCCCGCCGGGGTCTCCCGCGAGGCGTACCGAATCGTCCAGGAGGGCCTGACCAATGTGCTCCGGCACGCCGGGCCCGCCCCGGCAGGGCTGCGGGTCGCGCTGGACGCGGGCCGACTGGAGATCGAACTGACCAACCCGCTGGGCGCGGCCCGCCCGAGCCGCCCCGGCGGCGGGCGCGGGCTGCGCGGGATCGGGGAACGGGCGGCGGCCCTGCGCGGCAGGAGCGCCGTCGGGCCGAGCGAGGACGGGACGACGTGGCGGCTGGCCGTGTGGCTGCCGCTGGGAGGGACTGGGGGATGAACGACGGCAACGGCGCGGGGGGCGGCACGGAGGGCGGGCCCATCCGCGTGGTGATCGCGGACGACGAGCGCCTGGTCCGGATGGGCCTGCGGGTGGTGATCGACGCCGAACCGGACCTCTCCGTGGTCGGCGAGGCCGCCGACGGCGCCGAGGTCGTACCGCTGGCGCGCGAACTGCGCCCGGACGTGGTGCTGATGGACGTCCGGATGCCCGGCATCGACGGGATCCGGGCCACCGAGCAGCTGGTCCGCGGGATGGCCGAGCCACCGCGGATCCTGGTGGTCACCACCTTCGAGCACGACGACCACGTGTACGACGCGCTGCGCGCGGGCGCGGCCGGCTTCCTGTTGAAGCGGGCCCGGGCCGAGGAGATGGTGCAGGCGGTGCGACTGGTCGCGCGCGGTGACTCGCTGCTGTTCCCGGCGGCGGTGCGCGAACTCGCGCTGCGGCACGGTGCGGACGGCCGCCGGGAGGCCGCCGCGGACCGGGGGCCGATCGGGCGGTTGACCGAACGGGAGGGCCAGGTGCTGCGGTTGATGGCCACCGGACTCAACAACGCGGAGATCGCGCGGCAGTTGGTGGTGAGCCAGGAGACGGTGAAGACCCACGTCGGCAGCGTGCTGGCCAAGCTGGGCGCCCGGGACCGCACCCAGGCCGTGATCGCGGCCTACGAGTCGGGCTTCGTCCTGCCGGGGTGACCGAAGGGGGCCGCGACGGTTCCGCCGCGGTTCGGCGGCGGTTCCACAGCGGTTCGGCGGCGGTTCGGCGGCAGAAGTTCGTACACAAGTTCCCTCGATGGGTACCACCGAGTAGAGTGCGATCTTCCCCTCCGAACGTCCGATACCTCCCGTATCGCCTGGAACGAACTGGTGGCCGCATGACCGTCCGGACCCGTCCCGCGCTGTGGTGGCGCATGGGCATCGTGCTCTCGGCCGGCCTCGGCCTGACCCTCGGGGACGCGTCGCTGGTGTACTTCACCGTGCAGAGCAACGTCATCGTGCTCGGCTACTTCATCGGCGCGGTGTACTGGATGCTCCAGCGCGACACCGTGGACGCGCCCGCGCCCCGGCTGCGCGGGGCCGCCACGCTGTACATCCTGATCACCGGACTGGTCTCGCACGTCCTGCTCCAGCACGGCGCCAGCCCGCTGCCCGGACTGGTCGACGGGCCGGACCGGCTGGCGCACTGGTCCTCCTTCTTCCTGCACTACGTCACGCCGGTGATGGTGCTGGTCGACTGGGTGGCGTTGAAGCCGCGCAATGCGTCGACCTGGAAGAACCTCCCGCTCTGGCTGGCCTTCCCGCTCGGCTACGCGGCGATCGTGCTCGCCCGCAACGCGCTGTTCGCCGACTTCCCGAGGCCCTACCCGTACTTCTTCTTCGACCCGACGACCAAGGGCTACGGCTACGTCTGGGGCCAGATAGCCCAGCTGACGGTCGAGTTCATCGTGCTCGGCGCGGCCGTCGTCGGGCTGGACCGGCTGGGCACCCTGGTCGCGGACAGGTGGAAGCGGGAAGAGGCGCAGGAGTAGGAGAGGCGGACGCGGCCGGCCTCGGATCCGCCACGACGGATTTCCACCCGCCGTCAAAAGGGTTTGCCGTCCATCCCTCCCGAGGTGGTTCGACCGGGCGTGCGAGTGGGCCCGGAGGAGGGGACGGGAGCGGCGCGTCGGATGACGACCGGGCGGTGCGGGCGACCGTAGCGTCGTGGGCACGGTGGCGGAGGGGTTCCGCGGGGGAGGCCGGACACTCGGCGGAGGCCGGACATGCAGCAGAGTCGGCGGGGGTCGAACATCGAGCAGGGTCGGCGGAGGCCGAACCTCGAACAGGGACGGCGGGGGCCGAGGGCGAGGTCCCGGAAGGTCGCCAGGGCGGCGGCCACCACCACGGCGCTGGCGACGGCACTGGTGCTCGCCGCGGCGGTCGGGCCGGCGGCGGGGACGGCGGCCGCCGCCGAGGGGCGGCCGGGGAGTCCGCCGACCGGCGTCTGGCGGATGGACGGCTACGGCACGGTGGTCGCCGTCGACGGGGGCAAGCTGACCACCTACGACGTGACCGCGCACAGCTGCGTGCCCGGCTGGATCACCGCGACGCAGGCCGGCCCGCCGGGACCGGACGGTACCGTCCGCTACGTCGTGGGCAGCAACGCGGTGACCCTCACCCCGAAGGGCCGTGACCGGCTGGTCGACCGCGAGGAGGGCGGGGTCGGCACCAAGGACCTGTACCGGCTCCCCGCCCTGCCGGCCCTGTGCACCACCCCGGCACCGAACGACACGCTCGCGGTCTTCGACCGGTTCTGGGAGGACTTCGAGGAGAACTACCCCTTCTTCGCGGCCAAGGGGATCGACTGGCACGCCGTCCGGGACGAGCAGCGGCGACGGATCACGCCGACGACGACCACCGACCAGTTGCAGGAGGTGTTCGTCGACATGCTGCGGCCGCTCGGCGACGCCCACACCGGGCTGGCGCGGATCGTCGACGGGCAGCCGACCGGGGTGTTCGGCGGACGGCGGCCCGGCTCGACGGTGCGCACCAAGGAGCTGACCACCCGGGCCGGGGAGGCCGTCGCCGCCCAGCTCACCGGGCCGGAGCAGCTCTTCGCCGCCGGGAAGCTCGGCGTGGGCCGGCTTCCCGACGACGTCGGCTACCTGCGGGTGGGCAGCTTCGACGGCTACACCGGCGGCGACTACCGCAGCCAGGTCGCCGAGCTGGACAGGGCGCTGGACGCCCTGCTCGCCGACCCGGACGGGCTCACCGGGCTGGTGCTCGACGTCCGGCTGAACGGCGGCGGCTCGGACGCGCTCGGGCTGCACATCGCCGCCCGGCTCACCGACCGCCCGTACCTCGCCTACCGGAAGGTGGCGCGGAACGACCCGGCCGACCCGACGAAGTTCACCCGGCCCGTACCCGTCCGCGTGGAGCCCTCGGACGGCGAGCACTTCACCGGGCCGGTGGCCCTGCTCACCTCCTCGATCTCGGCCAGCGCGGCGGAGACCTTCACCCAGGCGCTGATGGGCCGCTCCCCGCACGTGACCCGGATCGGCGAGAACACCCAGGGCGTCTACTCGGACGTCCTGATCAAGCCGCTCTCGCCGGACTTCGCGGTCGTCCTGCCGAACGAGGAGTACCTCACCCGCAGTGGCAGCACCTTCGACGGCCCGGGCATCACGCCGGACCTCCGGACCCCGGTGTACAGCCCCGAGGAGCTGGCCGCGCTCAAGGACTCCGCCCTGAGCACGGCCCGCCGGGTGCTCGCCGAGGACGCCCGGGGCGACCAGGGCCCCCTGCGGCAGCGGTAGCAGGAGCCGCTACATCGGATCCACCGCCCTCAGTTCGCCGTCCAGCTCCAGCCACCTGGTCAGGCCCAGGCCGCGCAGGAAGGGCAGGTCGTGGCTGACCACGATCAGCGCGCCCCGGTAGGCGGCCAGCGCCTGGGTGAGCTGGTGGACGCTGGCGAGGTCCAGGTTGTTGGTCGGCTCGTCGAGCAGCAGCAGCTGCGGCGGCGGGTCGGCCAGCAGCAGGGCGGCCAGCGTCGCCCGGAAGCGTTCGCCGCCGGACAGCGTGCCGACCGGCTGCTCGGCCCGGGCGCCCCGGAACAGGAAGCGGGCCAGCCGGGCGCGGATCGCGTTGTCCCCGGCGGCGGGGGCGAACCGCTTGACGTTCTCCACGACGGTGAGTGCGTCGTCCAGCAGGTCGAGCCGCTGCGGCAGGTGGCGCAGCCCCTCCGGGGTGGTGATCTGCCCCTCCAGCGGGGAGAGTTCGCCCGCGATGGTGCGCAGCAGCGTGGTCTTGCCGGAGCCGTTGCGCCCGACCAGGGCGATCCGCTCGGGGCCGCGCAGGTCGAGGTCGACGGTGGCGCCGAAGGGCAGCCGGACCTTCTGCAGGGTGAGCACGGTGCGCCCGGCCGGCACCTCGGTGCGCGGCAGGTCGATCCGGATCTCGGCGTCGTCGCGCACCGCCTCCTCGGCGGCGGTCAGCCGCGCCCTGGCCTCCTCCAGGCGTTCGGCGTGCATGCCGGTGAGCCGGCCGGCCGTCTCCTGGCCCTTGCGTTTGAGCATCCCGGCGAAGATGTGCGGGTCGTTGCGGGTGACCGCGCGCTTCTTGCCGTAGCTGGCGCTGCGGTCCAGCCTGGTGCGGGCCTCGGCCAAGTCCCGCTTCTGGCGCTGGACGTCGGCCTCGGCGTTGCGCAGCAGCCGCTCGGCCGTCTCCTGCTGGGCGGCGAGGGTGCGCTCGTAGTCGTCGTAGTTGCCGCCGTACCACGTCACCCCGCCGTCCCGGAGGTCGGCGATCTGGTCGACGTGCCGGAGCAGTTCGCGGTCGTGGCTGACGATCACCATGGCGCCCTGCCAGCCGGCCACCGTCTCGTAGAGCCGCTCGCGGGCGGCCCGGTCGAGGTTGTTGGTGGGCTCGTCCAGCAGCAGCACGTCGGGGCGGCTCAGCAGCAGGGCGGCCAGTCGCAGCAACACCGCCTCGCCGCCGGAGAGTTCGCCGGTGGTGCGGTCGAGGCCGAGGCGGCGCAGGCCGAGCTTGTCGAGGGTGGCGCGGGCGCGCTCCTCGACGTCCCAGTCGTCGCCGACGGCGTCGAAGTGCCGCTGGTCGGTGTCGCCCGACTCGATGGCGTGCAGGGCCTCGCGGGCGGCCCGGATGCCGAGCGCCTCGTCGACCCGCAGGCCGGTGTCGAGGGTGAGGCCCTGCGGCAGGTGGCCGAGTTCGCCCTCGACCCGGACGGTGCCGCCGGTGGGGGTGAGTTCGCCGGCGATCAGCCGCAGCAGGGTCGACTTGCCGGCCCCGTTGAGGCCGATGAGTCCGGTGCGGCCGGGGCCGACGGCGAGGTGGAAGCCGTCCAGGACGGACTTGCCGTCGGGCCACTCGAACGCGAGGTCGGTGCAGAGGACGGCGGTGGTGGGTTGTGCCATGCAAGGCCTCCCGGGTGGTTGCTGAAGGGGTGACGAGCAACACGGGGAGACACCGCGGGTGCGGAACCGGGACGGCCGGAGGACAGGACGGCGCGATGACGCGCCACGGGCCGTGACTGAGGTCGCACACTCGCACACCACGCGGCAAGGGCCACAGCTACAGCTATGACTACGGCTGCGACTGCGACTGCGGCGACAACTGCGGCCGTCAGAACGACAGCGGCAGCGGGGCCTGCGTGGCGGGGGCGGTGTCCCGGGACCTCAGTAGAGCAACGGCCTTCTCCTTGTCTGGCGGATGACGCGAACCACGCTAGGCACGTCGGCGAACGGTCGCAACCGGTTTTCCGGACCGCCCGCGCGCCGGGCCGAACGCGGCCCCGTGCCGATCCGGTGCCGATCCGGTGACGGCCTCGTACCGGCCGGGGGCGCCTGTAAGGAGTTCCTTATCCGCATGGCAGACTCCTCACCTGCCATACCTGCGGCCCCGGTCGGCCGCACCCGAGGACCGGGCCGTATGGCGGTAGTCAACAGGGGGATTTGAAATCATGTCACCGATATCCAGGCCGAGCCGTGCCGTCCTCGGCGCCACCGTCGCCGCGCTCACCATGGTGGTCGCCAGCGGCTGCGGCCCGGACAACAGCGACCCGGCCGGCGCCCAGACCTCCGCGCCGTCGGTCGCGGCCAGTGCCTCCGGGAAGCCGGGCGCGGCTCCGATCAAGCTGCCGACGGTCGAAGAGCTGAAGACCTGGAAGCTCGACGACTGGGACAAATGGGCCCAGGCCAACGTGATCACCCCGGCGGCCAAGGGCTACTGGACCCTGCAGAAGCTGCTGAACGCCAAGCCGAAGCCGCTGCCGCAGGCGCCGGCCCAGCCCACCGGGCAGCCGACCGCCCAGCCGACGAGCGCGGCCCCGGCCCAGCCCACCGCCGCCCAGCCGCCGACCGGCCCGGACCAGCTGCCCCCGGTCGTCGCCGCCAAGCCCGTGGCGCACCCCTTCCCGAAGAACATGCACGTCAACGGCAAGATCTTCTTCAAGGACGGCAACGAGGACTACGTCTGCTCCGGCACCGTCGTCTCCGACCCGGCCAACCCGGGCAAGAGCAACCTGGTGTGGACCGCGAGCCACTGCCTGCACGGCGGCAAGGGCAACAAGTACTACACCGACATCACCTTCGCCCCCGCCTTCAACAGCAACGGCGTGCTGAGCAACGGCAACAAGCAGAAGTCCAAGCTGGACGACGCCGAGCCGTACGGCGAGTGGGGCGCGACCGCCGGCATGGTCTCCCCGCAGTGGACCCAGGAGGCCGACCCGGAGAAGGGCGGCCCGTGGAGCCAGTACGACTTCGGCATCATCAAGGTCACCAACCCCGACCCGAGCGGCAAGTCGCTGGAGGAGACCGTCGGCGGCTCCGTGCCGCTGTGGTTCAACGCCCCGCGCGACCAGCTCGCCTCCGTCGCCAACTACGGTTTCCCGGAGGGCAAGCCCTTCGACGGCGTCGAGCTGGAGCACTGCGACGGCGGCAAGCCGGCCGCGAAGCCCGGTGACCCGAGCCGCCCGGCGATGCTGATGATCGGCTGCAACATGACCGGCGGCAGCAGCGGCGGCGGCTGGTACACCACCAAGGACGGCAAGCCGGCCCTGGTCAGCGACACCTCCGTCGGCAACGGCGCCAACACCTACGAGGCGGGCCCCTACCTGGAGGACGTCGCGGCGCACATGTTCGACTACTTCTCCAAGAAGGCCAAGTGATCGGCGGCTGAGACCCGCCCCGGTCCCGTGCGGGGCCGCGACTGCCGGAAGGCAGCCGCGGCCCCGCCGCCTTTTCCGGCTCGGGGCCCGGTCCTCCTACAATCGGCTCCATCATGAGCGCGACACTCGTAGTCAAGGACCTCGCCGCCGGCCACGGCGAACGCACCCTCTTCACCGGCCTGGACCTGGTCGTCGCCCCCGGCGACGTGATCGGCCTGGTCGGCGTGAACGGCGCCGGCAAGTCGACCCTGCTGCGGCTGCTGGCCGGGCTGGACACCCCCGAGGGCGGGTCGCTGCGGCTCAGCCCGGCGAGCGCCAACGTCGGCCACCTGCCGCAGGAGCCGGAGCGGCGCGAGGGCGAGTCGGTGCGCGGCTTCCTGGCCCGGCGCACCGGCGTGGCGGCCGCCCAGGCCGAGCTGGACGAGGCCACCGAGGGCCTGGTCGAGGGCCGCCCCGGCGCCGACGACGCCTACGCGGCGAGCCTGGACCGCTGGCTGGACCTCGGCGGCGCCGACCTGGACGAGCGGGCCGAGGAGGTGGCCGACTCGCTCGGCCTCAAGGTCTCCCTCGACCTGCCGATGACGGCGCTCTCCGGCGGCCAGGCCGCCCGCGCGGGCCTGGCCTCGCTGCTGCTCTCCCGCTACGACGTGTTCCTGCTGGACGAGCCCACCAACGACCTCGACCTGGACGGCCTGGAGCGGCTGGAGGCCTTCGTCAAGGGCCTGCGCGCCGGCACCGTGCTGATCAGCCACGACCGCGAGTTCCTGGCCCGCACCGTGACCAAGGTGCTGGAGCTGGACCTGCACCAGCAGCAGGTCAACCTGTACGGCGGCGGCTACGAGGCGTACCTGGAGGAGCGGGCGGTGGCCCGCCGGCACGCCCGCGAGGAGTACGAGGACTACGCCGACACCAAGTCCTCGCTGGAGGCCCGGGCGCAGATGCAGCGCAACTGGATGGAGCACGGGGTCCGCAACGCCCGCCGCAAGGGCGGCGACAACGACAAGAACGCCAAGGCGAAGCGCACCGAGTCCACCGAGAAGCAGGCCTCCAAGGCCCGGCAGACCCAGCGGATGATCGAGCGGCTGGACGTGGTCGAGGAGCCGCGCAAGGAGTGGGAGCTGCGGATGGAGATCGCCACCGCGCCGCGCTCCGGCTCGGTGGTGGCCACCCTGCGGGCGGCCGTCGCCCAGCGCGGCGACTTCGCCTTCGGCCCGGTGGACCTGCAGATCGACTGGGCCGACCGGGTCGCGATCACCGGGGCCAACGGCGCGGGCAAGTCCACCCTGCTGGCGGCCCTGCTCGGCCGGCTCGCACTCGACTCCGGCAGTGCCGTGCTGGGCTCCGGCGTGGTGGTCGGCGAGGTCGACCAGGCGCGCGGGCTCTTCCTCGGGGGCGAGCCGCTGGCGGACGCCTTCGCGGCCGCCGTGCCGGAGCTCACCGAGGAGGAGGTGCGCACCCTGCTGGCCAAGTTCGGCCTCAAGGCGGTGCACGTGCTGCGCCCGGCGGGCACCCTCTCCCCCGGCGAGCGCACCCGGGCCGCGCTGGCGCTGCTGCAGGCCCGCGGGGTCAACCTGCTGGTGCTGGACGAGCCCACCAACCACCTGGACCTGCCCGCGATCGAGCAGCTGGAGTCCGCGCTCGGCTCGTACACCGGCACCCTGCTGCTGGTCACCCACGACCGGCGGATGCTGGACACGGTGGCGGTGAACCGGCGGATCGAGGTCCGGGGCGGCCGGGTGCACGAGCTCTAGGCTCCTTCGAGACACGGACGGCCGCCCCGGGAATTGGTCTCTACCTCTTCCCGGAGCGGCCGTCATGTGCTGTGCTGTCGGCCATGGTTGACAGCGCAGTGGCAGGGACGCCCCACCCGACCGTCCCGCTCACCCCGATGACGGTGCCGGCCCACCAGGCCGAGGCCCGCAGCAAGGCATTCCACGACGTGATGGCGCAGCGCCGGACCGTCCGCGACTACTCCACCGAACCGATCCCGGACGGGGTGGTCGAGTGGGCCGTCCGCACCGCGAGCACCGCGCCCAGCGGCGCCCACGTCCAGCCCTGGCGGTTCGTGGTGATCACCGACCCGGAGCGCAAGCGGCTGCTGCGCGAGGCGGCCGAGGCGGAGGAGCGCGAGTTCTACGGCCACCGGGCGTCCGAGGAGTGGCTGGCCGCGCTGGCGCCGATCGGCACCGACTGGCACAAGCCGTTCCTGGAGGACGCGCCGGCCGTGATCGTGGTCTTCGAGGTGCACAAGGGCCCCGACTCGCCGCGCCCGTACTACACCAAGGAGTCGGTGGGGATCGCGGTCGGACTGCTGCTGGCCTCGCTGCACCAGGCCGGGCTGGCCACGCTGACCCACACGCCGAGCCCGATGCGGTTCCTCAACGAGGTGTGCGGGCGCCCGGCGGAGGAGCGGGCCGCGTACGTGATCCCGGTCGGCTACCCCGCCGAGGGGGCGCGGGTGCCGGACCTGCGGCGCAAGGAGCTGGACGAGGTGATGGTCCGGCTCTGACGCGCCGGAGGCCGCCTCCTCCCGCCCCTCTCCCGCTCCCGCCCGCCCCCGCCGGTCGGCGGGACGGGATGCGCCCCCGTCCGGATGTGGCAGGTCCGGGCCAAGGACATAATCGCCGCCATGAGCCCCGCACTGCCGCAGTCCTGCGAGCCCGTCCGGGCGGCACCCGAGGTGACCACCGGGCGGCCGCCCGAACTGCTGCGGCTGCCCGGCGGCCTCTGCCTGCACCGCCGCCGCAGCGCCCACGCACCCGCGCTGCACCGGGCGGTCCGGGCCAACCTGGAGCACCTGCGGCCCTGGCTGGACTGGGCGGCCGAGGTCCCCACCCGGGCCCGGACCGCCGAACGGACCAGGGCCGGCACCGCCGCCTGGGAGGCCGGGACGGACTTCATGTACCTCGCCGACCTGGACGAGGCCCCCGGCCGGGTGGTCGCCGCCCTCGGGCTGCACGCGCGGCTCGGCCCGGGCGCGCTGGAGATCGGCTACTGGGTCGCGGCCCGGCACGTCGGCCGCGGCATCGCCACCGCCGCGGCCGGGGCGCTGACCCAGGCCGCGCTGGCGCTGCCCGGGATCGCCCGGGTGGAGATCCGCTGCGACCGGGCGAACACCGCCAGCGCGGCCGTCCCGCGCAAGCTCGGCTACCGGCTGGACCGGGTCACCGAGGCCGCCGTCCGGGCCCCGGGCGAGACCGGACGGCAGCTGGTCTGGGTCATGGAGCGGTGACGGCCCGGGCCCTCGGGGCGGGCGACGCCCGGGGCGCTCAGTAGCGCCCGCCCTCCGGGGCCGGCAGCGCGTCCAGCTCGGCCAGGTCGGCCGCCGAGAGCTCGACCGCGGCCGCGCCCACGTTGTCCTCCAGGTAGCGCGGCGTCTTGGTGCCCGGGATCGGGAGGACGTACCGGCCCTGCGCCAGCACCCAGGCCAGCGCGACCCGCGCCGGGGTGGTGCCGAGCCGCTCGGCGATCTCCCGGACCCTGCCGACCAGCGCCAGGTTGGCCTTGAGCGCGTCCTGCTGGAAGCGCGGCAGGCGGCGGCGGAGGTCGTCCTCGGGCAGCTCGTCGAAGGAGGAGATGCTGCCGGTCAGGAAGCCCCGGCCGAGCGGCGAGAAGGGCAGGAAGGCGATGCCCTGCTCCTCGGTGTACGGCAGCACCTCGGCCAGCACGTCCCTGGTCCACAGCGACAGCTCGGACTGCACGGAGGCCACCGGGTGCACCGCCTGGGCGCGCCGGATCTCCTCGACGCCGACCTCGGAGAGCCCGATCCGGCGGGCCTTTCCGGCCCGGACGGCCTCGGCGAGCGCGCCCCAGGTCTCCTCGATCGGGACGGCCGGGTCGACCCGGTGCAGCTGGTACAGGTCGACGTGGTCGGTGCCGAGCCGGCGCAGGCTGTCGTCGATCGAGCGGCGCACGTGCTCGGGCCGGCCGTCGCGCACGTTCGGGCCGCCGCCGCCCGGGACGATGCCCACCTTGGTGGCGAGGAAGGCGCGCTCGCGGTGCGGGCCGGCCAGGGCGGCGCCGACCACCTCCTCGTTGCTGTACGGGCCGTAGACGTCGGCGGTGTCGATCAGGGTGACGCCGAGGTCCAGGGCCTGGTGGATGACCCGGACGGACCTCTCGTCGTCCCGGCTCCGGACGTCGTAGGCGTGGGTCATCCCCATGCAGCCGAGGCCGATCACGCCGACCTCCGGGCCGCCGCTGCCGAAGAAGGCGCTGCGCATGACGGTGCTCCGTTCTGTGGTTCCGCTCTGTGGTTCCGCTGAGCCGAAGTGGATCAACGCCGCCAGCTTCCCCCTTGGAGTGCACTCGAGGTCAAGCCTTCCGAGGTCAACCCCCGCCTCCGGTACGGTCATCGGACCGCCGTGCGGCGCGAACGGGGCGCGCGCCTCCGGTTTCACCACCGGGCTCCCGCACCCGGCCGTCGGCCCGGGCGTTCGCCCCCGGACGGTCCGCCCGGGCCCGGCGGACGTCCGCCCCGCCAAACCGGCGCGCGGGGGCCCGGTCGCGGGATCATCGCGCCACCTGGCGCCGCCGGTCCGGTCTTGGCACGGCTCGCCGCGACGGTCGAGGCTCGGTCCGCGGCCGGTCGACCCGGCCCGCCGCCACGGAGGCGACCGAAGACGTCGCCCGCCTCGGGGAGGAACCCATGTCGCTCTCGCGCACCCGCACCGCCGCCCTCGCCCTCACCCTCGCCGCCGCCACCGCGCTGACCACCGCCGGCCTCGCCACCCCGGCCCAGGCGGCCGGCCACCGCGCGCTCAGCCGCTTCGACGACGGCAGCTTCGAGTCCCCCAAGATCGCGCCGAACACCTTCACCGAGCCGGTGGCCGGCCAGAGCATCGGCCCGTGGCTGGTCACCAGCGGCAGCGTCGACCTGATCGGCGCCGGGTTCTGGCAGGCCGCCGAGGGCGACCAGTCGGTGGACCTCAACGGTGCCGACAGCGGCGCCATCGCCCAGACCTTCACCACGATCCCCGGCGCCACCTACTCGGTGAGCTACGCACTGGCCGGCAACCCCGGCGGCGGGCCCGCCCTGCGGACCGGCCGAGTGCTGATCGACGGACAGGACTTCCAGGACTTCTCCTTCGACGTCACCGGCAAGACCCGCGCCGCCATGGGCTACGTCGGACGGCAGTTCAGCTTCGTCGCGTACAACTCCTCGACCACGCTGACCTTCGAGAGCACCGTGCGGGGCGCCTTCGGGCCGGTGCTCGACGACGTCCAGGTGAAGGAGTGCAAGCCCTGCTGCGGCGGCTGACCGGCTGACGGGCCGTCACGGGCCGACCCGCCCTCCTTAAACCCTCCCTAAAACCTGCTCTCGGAAGGCTCCCGAACCCCGGGAAGTGCTTGACGTGCACAGCTGGTCTAGTCCAGTTTGATCCTCAGCACCGCGCTCCTCCCGCACCGGAACAGCCCCCATGCTGCCGCCCGCCCCGCGTCTCCCCCCTTCGCGGCGCGGGCGGCCCCACGCTCCGAGAGGCACCCCCATGCCCAGCGCGCCCCAGCACGCCCCCACCCGCCGCCGCCCCGCCGGCCGGACCACCCTGCTGAGCCTCGCCGCCGCCACCGCGCTCGCGGCCGGCGGCCTCGCCGCCCTCGCCGGGAACGCCGGCGCCGCGGACGCGAACCTGCTCGCCAACGGCGGCTTCGAGAGCGGCACGCTCGCCCCGTGGAGCTGTTCCGCCGGCACCGGAAGCATCGTCACCTCCGGCGCCCACAGCGGAACCGACGCCCTCAAGGGGGCGGTGAGCGCGAGCGACACCGCGCAGTGCGGCCAGACCGTGAGCGTCCAGCCCAACACCACCTACACCCTGAGCGCCTGGGTGCAGGGCCAGTACGTCTACCTCGGCGCCACCGGCAGCGGCGTCACCGACCCCGCCGTGTGGACCCCGGGCGGCGCCAACTGGCAGCAGCTGTCCGCCAGTTTCACCACCGGACCGAGCACCACCAGCGTCAACGTCTACCTGCACGGCTGGTACGGGCAGGGCGCCTACCTCGCCGACGACGTCACCCTCACCGGCCCCGGCGGCGGCGGACCGACCACTCCCCCGACCACCCCGCCGACCTCCACCCCGACCGGCGGCCCGACCACCCTGCCGCCGAACGTCGCCCTCCCCGTCGCCCCGTACATCGACATGGGCGCCTGGCCCACCCCGTCCATGCCCGACATGGCCAAGGCCGGCAGCGTCAAGGGCTACACCATGGGCTTCGTCACCGGCGTCGGCTGCAAGGCCAGCTGGTTCAACGCCTACGACCCGCGCACCGGTTGGGCCAAGGACCAGGTCGACGCGCTGCGCGCGGCCGGCGGCGACGTCAAGCTCTCCTTCGGCGGCGCCAGCGGCACCGAACTCGCCGCCGCCTGCACCTCGGTGGACTCGCTGTTCAACGAGTACGACGCGGTCGTCAACGCCTACAACCTGCGCTACGTCGACTACGACATCGAGGGCGCGGCGATCGCCGACACCGCCTCCAACGACCGCCGCTCCGCCGCACTCGCCAAGCTCCAGCAGGCCCACCCCGGCCTCAAGGTCTCGCTCACCCTGCCCGTCCTGCCCGAGGGCCTGACCAGCGACGGCGTCGCCATCGTCAAGTCCGCCCGGGACGCCGGGGTCGACCTGGACCTGGTGAACATCATGGCGATGGACTACTACCGCTCCGGCAGCGACTACGGCAACGCCGCCGTCCAGGCCGCGCAGGCGACCTTCGGCCAGCTCAAGGCGCTCTACCCGGCGAAGACCGACGCCCAGCTGTGGGCCATAGTCGGGGTCACCCCGATGATCGGCGAGAACGACGATCACCAGATCTACAACCAGGCCGCCGCCCAGCAGTTGACGACCTTCGCCCAGCAGAACCACCTCGGCCTGCTCGCCTTCTGGGACGCCACCCGGGACGCCAACGCCTGCACCGGCTCGCTGGCCAAGTGCACCAACATCACCCAGCAGCCGTACGAGTTCGCGAAGATCTTCAGCAAGTACACGGGCTGACGCCACGACCCCGCGGGGCGCCGACGGGCCAGGGGGCCGTCGGCGCCTCCGTGCGTCACGGCCGGGCCGACACTCTCGGGCGGCACGGACAGCTCGGGCAGCTCGGGTAGCTCGGGTGGCACGGGCGGCTCGGGCAGCCGGAAGAAATTGGCATCTCATCGTCCCGGACCGTCAACTACAGTCCCTCCCACCTGTACGGAACGAGGGGGCGGACATGACGGTCCGGGACGACCACCACCAGCTGATCACCACCACCACGACCAGCGAAGCCGCGTGTGCGGCGGGCCTCACCCCCGAGGAACTCAGCGCGTTCAGCGTCACCCTGGGCCGGCTGCGCGGCCTCCCCCCGCACGACCGCACCCGGCTGGTCGCCGAGCGCCAGCTCAGCTCCTTCGTGATGGAGAGCCGCAAGCGCCGCCGCCAGGAGGCCAAGGACGCCGTCCGGCAGGCCGACGCCGCACTGCTCGCCGCCACCGCGACCGGCGCCCGGCAGCGCCGCGAGGACACAGCGCTCGCCACGGCTCCGGGAGGGCCGGTCGGCGAACTGGTCGTCGCGCGCAAGTGCTACGTCTGCAAGCAGGCGTACCGGCAGGTCGACGGCTTCTACCACATGCTGTGCCCGGACTGCGCGGCCGACAACACCGCCCGCCGCGGCCTCTCCACCGACCTGCGCGGGCGCCGGGCGCTGCTCACCGGCGGACGGGTGAAGATCGGCTTCCAGCTCGCGCTGATGCTGCTGCGGGACGGCGCCGAGCTGACCGTCACCAGCCGCTTCCCGCAGGACACCGTCCGCCGCTTCCGCGCCGCCGAGGGCAGCGCGCAGTGGTGGGAGCGGCTGACCGTGGTCGGCATCGACCTCCGTGACCCGCGCCAAGTCCTTGGCTTGACCGAGCAGTTGCGCGCCGAGGGCCGACCGCTGGACATCCTGGTCAACAACGCCGCGCAGACCCTGCGCCGCCCCCCGGAGTCCTACGCCCTGCTGGCGGCGGGCGAGGCCGCGGCCCTGCCGGGCGCCGACCGCCGGGCCGTCACCCACGCCCCCGGCTTCCGGCCGTCCGCCGTCGCGGCCCAACTCCCTTCCGGGGCGGGCTCCCTGCTGGACCTCACCGACGAGGCCGGGCTGCTGCCCGACCTGGCACCGGCCAACTCCTGGTCCGCCACGCTCGGTTCGCTCGACCCGGCGGAGCTGCTGGAGACCCAGCTGGTCAACTCGCTGGCCCCGGCCCTGCTCTGCGACCGGCTACTGCCGCTGCTGCTGGCCTCCCCGCACCCCGCCCGCTACATCGTCAACGTCACGGCGGTGGAGGGCCGGTTCGCCGTCCGCAACAAGACCGCGCGCCACCCGCACACCAACATGGCCAAGGCCGCGCTCAACATGCTCACCCGCACCAGCGCCGCCGAACTCGCCCCACGGGGCGTGCACATGTGCGCCGTCGACACCGGCTGGATCACCGACGAGAACCCGGCGCCGGCGAAGACCCGGATCGCCGCCCGGGGCTTCCGCACCCCGCTGGACATCGTGGACGGCGCGGCCCGGGTGTACGACCCGATCGTGCGCGGCGAGGCGGGCCACCCGGTGTCGGGGGTGTTCCTCAAGGACTACCGGGTCGCGGAGTGGTGACGGCCCGCGGGCGGTGACGGCTCAGGTGTCGTAGCAGCCGTCCCACGGCGCGTGGAAGCCGAGGCCGTCGGGGCGGAGCTCGACCCAGGGCCCTTCCTCCTCGCCCTCCTCGTCGTCCTCGTCGGCTTCCTCCTCGTCGAGGAGGAGCCCGAAGAGCACGCCGTCGACCTCCACGGAGAACTGCGCGATCGCGATGTCCCCGTACGCGCGCTCGGGCAGGGCGTCCAGCCACTCGTCCAGCAGCCGACGGGCCTCCGCCGCCGTGCCGACGGCCCGGATGCTCGACTCCAGGTGCTGCCCCGCCGGGTCGAAACGGTGCAGCACCGCGTACGGTCGGCCCTCGGCCACGACGGCCGAGGCCAGGAACTGGCCGCCCTGCCAGCGGCCGATGGTGTCCGTGCGCCAGTCCGGCTCGCGCCGGATCGGGATCAGTGCGGGTACGTTCATGCTCGAACCCTAGGCCCGACCTGCGAGGACGGCCCGCCCGGGGTGCTCCCGGGCGGGCCGTCGCGCCGTACAGCGGTCAGCGGTCAGCGGTCAGCGGTCAGCGGCCGGTCGGCAGGTTGGCCCCACCGGTGCAGTCGAGCACCACGCCGGTGACGAAGGTGTTGGCGGCGAACATCTGGATCGCCCGGGCGACGTCCTCGGGGCGGCCGACCCGGCCGACCGGGGTGGTGGCGGCCAGGCCGTCGAAGAGCGCGGTGCGCTGCTCGGCGGGGACGCGGTCCCACCACGGGGTGTCGATGACGCCGGGCGAGACTGCGTTGACCCGCAGCGGGGCGAGTTCGACGGCCAGCGGCGGGACCATCGCCTCCAGGGCGCCGTTGATGGCGGCCAGTCCGGCGGTGCCGGGGATGGCGGCGCGGGCCGAGGCGGCGGTGATCAGGGTGACCGAGCCGTCCTCGCGCAGGTGCGGCAGGGCGGCCTGGAGGACGCGCACCTGCGGCCAGAACTTGGCGTCGAAGCCGTGGGCGAGGTCGGCGAGGTCGAGTTGGGCGAAGGGGCCGCTGCCGGCCGCGCCGCTGACCGCGACGACCAGGTGGTCGACGGTGCCGGCGCCGGTGAAGAAGGCGGCGAGGGCGGCCGGGTCGGTCGCGTCCAGCTGTGCGCCCTCGGTCTTTCCGCCGATCCGGGCGACGGCGGCGTCCAGCTTCGCGCGGTCGCGGCCGGTGATCACGACCTCGGCGCCGTCGGCCGCGAAGGCGGTCGCGGTCGCCTCGCCGATGCCCGAGCTGCCGCCCATGACGACGACGCGCTGTCCGGTGAAGAGGTTCGATGCAGTGCTCATGGTTCTGGCCCTTCCGGCTTGATCAGGAACTTGTCGAGACCATCGGTTCCGGTAATGATGTTTGCCGAGACTGCTAGTCTTGTCAAGTGGGGGAGGAAGAACGGGGACCGGAGGAAAGGGACACCACCATGAGCGAGACCGACCCCCAGGCCGCCCGGCCGCACACCGGCCGCCGCCGCAACGAGGCGGCCCACCGGGCGATCCTGGACGCGGCACTGCACCTGCTCGCGGAATCCGACGGCACGCCCGTCACCATCGACGCCATCGCCCGCGCGGCCGGCGTCGGCAAGCAGACCGTCTACCGCTGGTGGCCCTCCAAGGGCGCCGTCCTGCTGGACGCCCTCACCGACCGCGCCGACCAGGACGTCACCGACCACCCGGACACCGGCGCACTCCGCACCGACCTGCGGACCTTCGTCGAGACCACCTTCGACGCCGCCCAGCAGAGCACCACGGCCTCCGCGCTGCGCACCCTCGTCCGCGAGGCCGCCCGCGACCCGCACCTGGCCGAACTGATGCAGGCCTTCACCGCCACCCGGCGCGACGCGCTGCACGAGCTGCTCGCCCGGGGGCGCGAGCGCGGCGAACTGGCCGAGCACGCCGACCTGGACCTGATCGTGGACCAGGTCTACGGGGTGTTCTGGTACCGCTTCCTGCTCGGCCACGGCCCGCTGGACCCGACCGTCGCCGAGCGGCTCGCCGACACCCTGGTCACCGGGAACGACTAACCGGGCACGCCCCGGCGCCGCACCAGCGGCAGGTACACCTCGTCGACGATCTCCACCAGCACGTCGTCGGGCGCGCTCGGCACCCCCCGCACCACGAACTCGTTGCGCAGCAGCACCACCGCCACCGTCGCCACCCGCGGGTGCAGCACCTCGGGCTCCGCCTCGCCGCGGGCGACGGCCCGGCCCAGCACGGTGAGCCAGGGGGCGGCCGCGGCGTCGCCGGACTGGTCCTGCAACTGCGCCAGGAACTCGCTCGCGCCGCCCGCGGCGGCCAGCAGTTCGCGCAGCACTCCGCCGAGCGGGGAGCTCCAGTGCCGGTTCGCCTGGCGCAGCAACTCCAGCGCGTCACCGCGCAGTTCGCCGGTGTCGGGGAGCGGGGCGGCCTTGGCGAGCTGCTTGTAGGCGGCGATGCCGAGGGCCAGGCGGTTCGGCCAGCGCCGGTAGATGGCGTTCTTGTTGGTGCCCGCGCGGGCGGCGACCTTGTCCATCGTCAGCCCGGCGTACCCGGACCCGGCGAGCTCCGCGACCGCGGCCGCCAGGATCGCCTCCTCCAGCGCCGCCCCGCGCCGCCGCGTCTGCCCGGCCATGCTCCCGCTCCGCCCTCGCTGTCGCCCGTACCGCCCCCATGCTTACTTGCCCTCCGACCCCGACGGCAACTACGGTACTGGCCGTACCGTAAATTCCGTACGTTTCCGATCCGCCATGAAGGCAGGGGACCATGCGCGCCAAGGGAATCAGCTACGACACCGGTTTCGTCAGGGACGGGTCGTACTCCCGCAAGCTGTTCGAGCCGGAGACCGTCGAACGCGAGCTGCGGATCATCCGCGACGAACTGCACTGCACCGCCGTCCGGATCATGGGCGGTGATCCGGACCGGATCGAGCTCGCCGCCGGGCTGGCCGCCGGACTCGGGCTGGAGGTCTGGTTCTCCCCGTACCCGCTGGAGCTGACCACCGAGGAGATGCTGCGGCTGTTCGCCGACTGCGCCGGGCGCGCGGAGCGGCTGCGGCGCGGCGGGGCCGAGGTGGTGTTCGTGGCCGGTGCCGAACTGAGCCTGATGAACCCCGGCTTCCTGCCCGGCGCCACCACGGACGAGCGGGTCGCGCTGCTCGCCCGGCCGGAGGAGGTGCGCCAGCACCTCGGGGCGGTCAGCGCCGAGGTCAACGCCTTCCTCCGCGAGGCGGTGGCCACCGTCCGCGCGCACTTCGACGGGCCCGTCACCTACGCCGCCGTCCCGCTGGAGCGGGTCGACTGGACGCCCTTCGACCGGATCTCCCTCGACCTGTACCGCTCCGCCGGGATCGCCGACCGCTTCGCCGACGGCGTCCGGGACCTCACGGCCCAGGGCAAGCCGGTCGCCGTCACCGAGTTCGGCTCCGCCACCTACCGCGGCGCGGGCGACCGGGGCGCGCTCGGCCTGGAGGTCGTCGAGTACGACGCCGACGGCCCGGTGCGCCTCGACGGCAGGTACGAGCGCGACGAGCCCGCCCAGGCCGGGTACGTCCGCGAGCTGCTGACGGCCTTCGACGAGGGCGGCATCGACGCCGCCTTCGTGTTCACCTTCGCGCTGTACGACTTCGTCCACCGCCCGGACGGCGACCCCCGCGAGGACCTCGACCTGGCCAGCTACGGCATCGTCAAGGTGTACGAGGACCGCCCGGGCAGCAGGTTCCCCGGCCTGCCCTGGGACCCGAAGGAGGCCTTCACCGCGGTCGGCGAGTACTACCGGACGCACTGACGCCCACCCGGTCGGCGCGGGAGGCCGGCCGGTCCGGCTTCCCGCGCCGACCGGGCGCTCAGGCGGTGCGGCGGCGGTAGTACGCGACACCGAGGGCGATGGTGATCGGCCCCCACAGCGCCGCCGGGCTGACGCAGACCCGGCACAGCGCCTCCCACCAGCCGTTGCTGAACCCGACCTCGTCCACCACGCCGGCCCAGGCGAGCGGCTGGAGCCCGAACAGTCCGAACAGCACCAGCCCGCCCAGCACCGTCGCGACCAGCGGCCCCAGCGGCGGCACCCGGCGCCCCCGCAGGAACGGCACCCAGCGCGGGAACACCTCGCCCCAGCCGCTGACCAGGCCCAGGGTGAGCAGCGCCAGCCCCTCGGTGACCAGGCTCAGTCCGAACACGTACGGGGTCGCCCACCAGACCCAGGGCGGGCGGTGCGGATCGACCGTGCCCATCGCGAAGTCGAAGGCGAACGGCAGCCGCCACAGGCAGTGCGGCAGGAGGACGAAGGGCAGGGCCTTGGCCAGGCGCAGGGCCCAACGGGGCACTGGGCGTTCGGTATCACCGACCGGGATGTTCATCACCATGCGTCCACCCTCGCCGCCACCGCCCCTCCCCCGCCTCGACCGCGCGACCGGAGCTCCTCCCCCGGGAGAGCCAACCGCGGTTCACCCTGCGGGAGGAGGGCGCGGGGGCGTCAGAACACGGAACTGATGCCGAATGAGGCGGCCACCAGGCCGAGGACGTACGTCGACTCGGCGCCGTTCAGGGAGGTCGGGTCGACGGAGTAGACGACCTTGCGGGAGAGGTCGCGGGTGGCGAAGACCCCGCTGGTGGAGCCGGGGCGGGAGCCGGTCTTGCCCCAGGCGGTGATGCCGTGGGCCTGGAGGCGCTCCAGGCCCGTGCTCATGCAGGCCTTGCCGCCGGGGCAGTGGGTGCTGTGGGCGGCGGTGGGGACGTCGGGGACGGTGAAGAGCAGTTCCTGCTGGGCGGCGGGGAGGAGGCGCCCGCGGAACAGGGCGGTCATGAAGCGGTCCAGGTCGTCGGCGCTGGAGACCATGCCGCCCTCGACCCAGGGCCAGGCGCTCTGCTCGGTCACGTCCGCCCGGTGGGTGCCGCCGCCGGCGTCGGGGACGGTCAGGTAGGGGCGGGTGGCGGGGTGGCGCAGGGAGGGGTCGTCGGCGTCCGGGAGGGCGGTGTCGTGCAGGCCGAGCGGCCGGATGATCCGGTCGTTCAGCTCGTCGGCGAAGCTGCGACCGGTGACCTCCTCGACGACCAGCCCGGCGACGAAGGTGTTCATGCCGTTGTACTGCTGCTCGGTGCCGGGCGTGAAGCCCAGCGGGTAGCCGTGCATGGTGGCGAGGACCTGCTCGGGGGTGAAGGAGTCGAACCGGTGGGCCTCGAACCAGGTGGTCGTCCCGTCGCCCCAGGGCGCGTTGGAGCCGTCCGGCAGCCCGCTGGTGTGGTTGAGCAACTGGCCGACCTCGACCCCCTGGTAGGGGAAGTCCGGCAGGTACCGCCGGACGTCGGCGTCCAGGTCGATCCGGCCCTCGGCGACGAGTTGGAGGACGACGGTGGTGGTGAAGACCTTGGAGACCGACCCGATCCGGAACCTGCCGTGCGGGTCCACCGCCATGCCGTCCTCCGCCGAACTGCCCTCGAAGCGGCCGGTGGAGCCGGTGACGCGGACGAAGGAGGCGGAGACGTCGGCGGCCGGCCGCCCGGCGAGTGCCGCCCGGACGGCCGCCCGGTCCAGCGGTGCCGGAGTTCCGGCCCCGGCCGCGCCCGCGGCGGGAGCAGCCGGGGCGGCGAGGGCGGGTGCACCGGCCCCGACCGTCAGCACGGCCGCCAGGGTTCCGGCCGCGGCGACGGCGGCCCAACGGGTGCGGTGCGTGGAGGCGTTCACGGGTTCTGCAGCTCCAGACTGGTCGTCGGCGAGCCGGCGCGTCCGGCTCACCGACGAGTCTGCCGACCCGCCGCGCCCCGATCATCAGGGTCGGACCGCCGCCGCCCCCTGATCTTCCGTCGGGGTGCACCCCCGAGAGCGCCCCGGGTCACGCCCTCGCCAGCAGGCTGACGTACCCCCGGTCCGGGCGCTCCGGCCGGGCCTGTTCCAGCCGGGTGGTGACGGTGAACCCGGCTCCCGCGAGCAGCGCGACCAGCCGGTCGGCCGGGACGAGGTGGGAGGCCCAGGTCACCGGGTGCCCGTACGCCGAGCTCGGCCGGGACTCCTCGTCGCCGGTGTGCCCGCCCAGCAGCAGGTGCCCGCCGGGGGCCAGCACCCGGTGGAACTCCGCGAGCAGCGCGGGTAGTTCGGCCTCCGGGGTGTGGTGGACGGAGTACCAGGCGAGGATGCCGCCGAGACTGCCGTCGGCGGCGTCCAGGGCGGCCATCGAGCCGACGGCGAAGCGCAGTCGGGGGTACGCGCCGCGGGCGAGGGCGATCATCGCGCCCGACACGTCGACGCCGTGGGCGCGGAGCCCCAGCCCGTTCAGGTACGCCGTCACCCGCCCCGGTCCGCAGCCGAGGTCGGCGACCTCGGAGCCGCCCGCCTCCCGGACCAGTTCCGCGAAGGCGGCGAGCATCGCGCGCGAGAGCGGGTCCATGCCCTCCGGCGGCACGACGCGGCGCAGGTAGTCGGCGGCCACGGTGTCGTAGGAGTCGCGGACGGCGGCGAGGTGAGCGGGGTGGTCGGAGTGGTCGGAGTGGGCGGGGCGAGCAGGGTGGTTCACCGCGCCGCACCAGGCTTCGCGGCCCGGGCGGCGCGCTCGGCGAAGACCTTCTCGCGGCGGTCGGCGGTCTGCTTCATCATCCGCTTGCGGTCGCGGGCGGAGAGCCGGTCGAGGTAGAGGCCGCCGTTCAGGTGGTCGGTCTCGTGCTGGAGGCAGCGGGCGAAGTAGCCGGCGCCCTCGATCACCACGGGTTCGCCGTGCTGGTCGACTCCGCGCACCACCGCGTGGGCGGGGCGGGCGAGTTGGGTGTTGGCACCGGGCACGGACAGGCAGCCTTCGACGTCCTCGACCAGCCGGCGGCCGGGCTCCTGCGCCTCGACCACCGGGTTGAGCACGTGTCCGACGTGCCGCACGCCGTCCTCGTCGGTGCAGTCGTAGACGAACAGCCTGAGGTCGACGTCCACCTGGTTGGCGGCGAGGCCGCAGCCGTCGGCGACGTACATGGTGGCGAACATGTCGTCGACCAGCCGGGCCAGCCACTCGCTGCCGAAGTCCTGCTCGGTCGCCGTGCGGCAGGTGCGGCGGAGGATCTCCTCCCCCACCTCGGTGATCCTCAGGACGGTCGGACGCTCGCGCAGCTCGGACACGGGTGCTCCCCTTCGATGGACTTGCTGTCAGCTTTGCAAAGTAGCAGACTTTGCAAAGTGACCGAAGACGTCGTCAGATCCGAGGCCCTCGCCGAACACGCGGTGCGCACCGCCCTGTTGGCACTCCTCGCCGAACACGGCACCCTCACCTCCACCGAGGCCGCCGCACACCTGGGGCAGAGCTCCGGACTCTGCTCCTTCCACCTGCGCCGGCTCGCCCACTACGGGCTGATCGAGGAGGCGCCCGCCCTCGACGGCCGGGCCCGACCCTGGCGCCTCCCCCGGGCCCGACCGGAGCAGAGCCCGGAGCGGGGATCGGAACAGAGCCCGGAGCCGGGCGAGGAGGAGTTCGGCGAACTCGCCCGCGGCCTGGAGGACGAGAGCCACCGGCGCTGGCTGGCCCGGCGCTCCGAGGCCCCGGCCGAGTGGCAGCGGGACGAGGCGTTCAGCGCCGTCGTCCACCTCACCCCGGCCGAACTGGCCGCCGTCGGCGCGGAGGTGCGCCGGATCCTCGCCCGCTACCGCGACCGCGAGGCCGACCCGGCCGCCCGCCCCGCCGGGGCCCGACCGGTCGCCGCCGTCACCCGGCTGTTCCCCCTACTGGAAGAGCACTGAGGCCACCGGCGCGGCACCAGAACCGGACGGACGTTCGGTGCGTCCGTTTGAGGCGTGATCAGTGCGGTGCTCGGCGGGATGCCGATGTTCTGGCCCGGACTGCTGCTCTCGCTGGTGCCGGCCGCGCTGCTGAACCGGCCGGTGGGGCGGTTGCTGCGGGCCCATTGGGTGGTGGGCTTCCTGCTGCTGCTCGGGCTCGGCGGGGTCCTGGTGGCGACGCTGCTGCCGGAGGCGTTCCGGCTGTCCGCGGACGCCGTGCGGCACTGCACCGTCCAGGGCGCGCGGCCGCGTTCGCCGTACGAGCTGATGCACGTGCGGCACATCGAGCTCAAGCTGGCGACCTACGCCCCGGTCGGCTTCGCCGCCGCCCTGGCCGGGACCAGGCGGCGGGCGGTGGTGGCGCTGCTGGGCGCGGCGGTGCTGCCGTTCGCGGTGTCGGCGGTGCAGTACGCGGTGCCGTCGATCGGGCGGGCCTGCGACGTGCAGAACGTCTGGGACGGGGTGCAGGGGGTCGTCCTGGGGGCGGCGGTGGGGCTGGCGCTGGCACCGGTGGTCCGGCGGGTGGCCCGGGCCCGGGCGGCGGCGCCCTGAGCGGCCGTCACTGCACGACCAGGTAGCGCTGCTCGCTCCCCCCGCTGACGCAGCCCCCGCCGGTGGCCGGCCCGCCGGTGCAGTCGCCCGGCCCCGAGGTGAAGACGGTCCAGATGTACACCCCGGGCAGCTTCGGCGTGTACGTGATGCTCAGCGCGGTCTGCCAGGGCCGGTGGTCCCAGTCGGTGGCGCCCGGCGTCAGGATGTTCACCGTGGAGGTGGTGCCGGCGCTCGCCCAGCTGAACTCGACCGGCTTCCCCACCGGAACCACCTGCTGGTCCTTCGGGAAGACCGGGATGGGGGCCGAAGGGGCGGACTTGACCGGGTTGGCCGCCTGGTCCTGGTCGGTCTGCACGTTGAGGTAGCGGGTGGCGCTCCAGCCGCTGCCGATGCTGCCGCTGGAGGCGTTGGCGCCGACCACGGCCCACTGGTAGACGCCCGCCTCGGTGGGCTTGAAGGTGCAGGCGGCGGAGGTGAGCCAGCCGGAGGCCTTCCAGGGCAGGCTGCCGCGCCGGGTGAAGACCTTGGTCACCGCGCCGGCCTTGTCCCAGCTGAGCGTCAGCGAGCGGCCCAGCGTCAGGGTGTCCCGGTCGGCGGGGGTGAGCAGGCCGGAGGCGTGCGGGGTGCCGTTCGGCACCGCCGCGGGCGGGCCCTGGTAGGCGCTCGCGTCACCGCCCGTACCGCCGACGGAACCGGACGCGCCGGAGGACCCGCCGGTCACGCAGTCCGGCGAACCGCCGTCGTCCTTGGCGACCACGAAGCCGCCGTTGTCCAGCCCGGTGCCGCCGCCGCCCTCGTGCCGCAGGTAGACCGGCACCAGCACCGCGGCCGCGATCAGCACCAGCGCGCTCGGCAGCACGATCCGGAGCCGCCGCGCCCGGCGCCTCCGGGCCGCCGCCTCCGAGGGCTCGGTGCGCACCCAGCCACCGGCGCCGTACGGGTCCGCGCCCAGCAGGGTCGGCACCCGGGTGGACGGCACCCGCCCGGGCGGCGCCACCCCGGGGCCCGGGCCGGGCGCCAGCAGCGGTGCCTCCGGGACGGCGGGCCGCACCCGCAGCGCCTCCGGCAGCCATGAGCCGGTCGGCCCCTCGTACCCGGGCGGCCCGAGCCGCTCCACCAGCTCGGCGGGGGTGGGCCGGTCCTCCGGGCGGCGGGCCAGGCAGGCGGCGACCAGCGGGCGCAGCGCCTCGGGCACCTCGCCGAGGTCGGGCTCGGTGTGCATGATCCGGTACAGCAGCACCTGCGGGTTGCCGCCGTGCCCGTACGGGGCGCTGCCGGCGGCGTGGCAGAGCACCCGGCCGAGGCTGAACAGGTCGCAGGCGGGGCTGAGCGGCTCGCCCGCGATCTGTTCCGGCGCCATGTAGCCGGGGGTGCCGATGACGGTCTGGGTGCGGGTGATCGAGGCGCCGTCGAGGGCGCGGGCGATGCCGAAGTCGATGACCCGCGGCCCGTCGTCGCTGAGCAGCACGTTGGAGGGCTTGAGGTCGCGGTGGACGAGTCCGACCGCGTGGATCGCCGCCAGGGCCTCGGCCAGTCCGGCGCCGAGCACCCGCAGGACGGGTTCGGGCAGCGGGCCGTGGGCGGCGACGGCCGACTCCAGGGACGGGCCGGGGATGTAGGCGGTGACCAGCCAGGGCGGGTCGCCGTCCGGGTCGGCGTCGACCACCTGGGCGGTGTGGAAGCCGCCGACCCGCCGGGCGGCCTCCATCTCCTGGGTGAAGCGGAGCCGGAAGTGGGGGTCGGTGGCGAGGTCCCAGTGCACGCACTTGACCGCGACGAGCCGCCCGCCGGGCGAGCGTCCCAGGTACACGGTCCCCATCCCACCGCTGCCGAGCCGGGCCAGCAGCCGGTAGCGGCCGCCGACCGTCCTCGGGTCGGTGGGTCTCAACGCCTCCACGTCCACCCCCGGCGTGCGCGTTCCACGTTCCGCGGGGACGACGGCAGTTGAGCACATGTCAGTTGCCTTTCCCCGCACGGGGAATCATCTCAGCAGCACGCCTGCGGGGCTAGATCACGAAGGCAAAGAACCGAAGGAAAGGCACTCGGGGCGAGGAGCGGCCCGCACGGGCCTCAGTGCGGGATCGAGGAGATCAGCTCGTGCGCCCCCTGCCGCTTGAGCGCGAGGGCGACCGAGGTGCCGAGGTCCTCCGGGGTGAGCGCGCCGGCCCACTCGTGGGCGTCCAGCACCCGCTTGCCGTCGGGGGTGAAGACCCGGCCGCGCAGCGAGAGCCGGCCGTCCGCCTCCGCCTTGGCGAAGCCGGAGATCGGGCTGTTGCAGTGGCCCTGCAGCACGTGCAGGAACATCCGCTCGGCCGACGCCTCGCGCCAGGTGTCGTGGTGGCCGAGCCCGGTGACGGCCTCGATGGTCGCCGCGTCGTCCTCGCGGCACTGCAGCACGAGGATGCCGGCACCGATCGGCGGGCACATCTCCTCGACCGGCAGGACCTCGGTGATCCTGGCCCGCTCGCCGATCCGCTCCAGCCCGGAGACGGCGAGCAGCAGCGCGTCGACGTCCCCGGCGGCCAGCTTGGCGAGCCGGCTGTTGGCGTTGCCGCGGATCGGCACGCACTCCAGGTGCGGGTGGGAGGCGGCGAGCTGGGCGATCCGGCGGACGGAGGAGGTGCCGATCCGGGCGCCGGGCGGGAGTTGGGCCAGGGTCAGGCCGCCGGGGTGGACGAGTGCGTCGCGGATGTCGTCGCGGCGCAGGTAGGCGGCGAAGACGGTGCCGGCGGGCAGCGGGCGGTCGGCGGGCACGTCCTTGAGGCAGTGCACGGCGACGTCGGCCTCCCCGGCGAGCAGCGCGGCGTCCACCTCCTTGGTGAACGCGCCCTTGCCGCCCAGGGCGGCGAGGTCCCCGGTCCAGCGGTCGCCGGAGGTGGTGACCGGCACCACCTCGGTGCGCAACCCCGGGTGCAGCTCGGCGAGTTCGGCGCGGACCCGGTCGACCTGGGCGAGTGCCATGGGTGAGGAGCGGGACACGATGCGGATCAGCTCAGCGGTGGCCATGGCGCGATGATAGGCGCCCCTACGGCCACGGCCGTGACCGCGTCACGTACTCGGCGTAACGGCGCGGCGGTTCCGCCCACGGCGGGGCGGCCGGGCGGTGCACCACCCGGCCGCCCCGCCGCCCCGCCGCCCTACGGACCAGCCGCCCGCCGCGCCCCGAGCGGGCTCACTCGTTGTGCAGCACCTCGGCGATCGGCAGCCGGGCCGCCGAGCGGGCCGGGACCAGCGCGCCGAGGACGGCGATCGCGACGCCCGCGAGGGCGAGGGCGGCCAGCAGCGGGGCGCCCCAGACGTCGATCATCGCGTCGGTGAAGTGGATGATCCGGACGTGCTCGGCGATCAGCCGGTGCACCAGGATCCCGACCGGGATGCCGACGATCCCGCTGACCACGCCCTGCCAGGCCACCGAGGTGACCGTCATCCCGACCACCTGCCGGGGCGTCATCCCGATCGCCTTGAGCATGCCGAGGTCGCGGCGGCGCTCCCGGATGGTGAGCAGCAGGGTGTTGAAGACGCCGAGCGCGGCGACCACCGACAGCAGGACGGAGAAGGTCGTGCTGAACGTCTTGATCGCGACGACCGACCCTTCCGTGCTCGGGGCGACGACCGCGGTGCCCAGGCTCGGGTCGGCGTCCGTGACGGCCTTCCGGTAGGCCGCGGCGTCGGCGCCGTCGGCGAGCCGCACGTCGTACTCGACCACGTGCGGGTCGGAGGTGAGCAGCGCCCTGGTGGCGGCGTTGGAGGAGATCGCGTTGGCGTTGCCCTGGGTCTCCAGGCCGACCAGGGTGACGGTGGTCCGCCGGTCGTCCAGGGCCAGGGTGATCCGGTCGCCGAGCTTGAGCCCGTGCTGGTCCAGGAAGGCCGGCCCGGCCTCGGCCTCACCGGGCCCGGTGGCCGGGCGGCCCTCGACCACGTTCAGCCGCCGGTGGTCGACCATGGCGTCGCCGCCGTAGAAGTTGGCGAAGACCGGCTGGGGCTGGCCGACGATGCCGACCCGCACCAGGCCCCGGACGGAGACCTGGTCGGCGCCGGGGGTGGCGTGCAGCATCGCCTCGGTCTGCTCCGCGGTCAGCCGGGGCGCGAGCTTGCTGCCGGAGAAGACGGCGGTCTGCACGTTGATGTGGGTGTGCTGGTCCGGTGCGGACATCGAGGCGGCCAGGGTGCTGGTCAGCCCGGTGGTCACGGTCACGGTGACCACGCCGAGCGCGATCGCCGCCATGGTCAGCGCGGTGCGGGCCGGGCGGGCGAAGGGCTGGCCGAGGCCGAGGCTGACGGCGCGGGGCAGCCTGGTGCCGCTCAGCCACCGCTGGACCTTGAGGCCGCGCCCGGTGCGCGGCGCACTGCCCGCCGAGATGGCCTGGGCGGCGGAGAGCTGCCGGGCCCGCGAGGCCGGGACGAGCGCGGCGAGGGCGACCAGCAGCGGGACGCCGAGCAGGGTCGCGGCGGGCAGCCAGCCGGCCGGGTCGATCACGGCGGTGCCGGTGGCGATGCCGCTGAACGCGGTCTTGAGGATCGGGTACGCGGCCGTCCAGCCCGCCGCCGTGCCGAGCACCGTGCCGACGACGGCGGGTACCGAGACCATCGTCAGGTAGACCGTGACCACCTGGCGCGGGGTGAAGCCGATCGACTTGAGCACCCCGATGTGCCGGTAGCCGGAGACCACCGCGCCGCTGACCACGTTGCCGACGATCAGCGCGGCGACGACCAGGGCGAGCACGCCGAAGACCGTCATCACCGGCAGGTAGGCGTCGGCGCCGGCCGAGAACGCCTGCTTGAGCACCAGGTAGGACTGGGCGTTGGCGACCGCGCCCTCGGGCAGGCCCTCGGTGGCGCGGCCGAGCGAGGCGGTGAGCCGCTGCTCGGTGGCCGCGTCGGTGAAGCGGTAGAGCATCTGCCGACCGGTGGGGTGCAGGGCGGCCGCCTGCTCGGGGGTGACCCAGCCGCCGGCGGACTGGCTCATCTCGCTCGCGAAGCCGACGACGGTGAGCCGCTCCCCGGTGCCGGTGGTGAGCCGGGTGCCGAGGTTCCCCTCCGAGGAACCCCCGGCGGTACCGATGACCACCTCGCCGGGCGCGGTGGCCCAGCGGCCGGACAGCAGCTTCACCCGGTCCACCGGCGCGGCCGCCGGGTCGGGCCGGCCGACCAGGATCAGCGGGCCGGGCGGGTGCCCGATCCAGTCGGTGGGGATGGTCACCACCGCCTGGTCGAAGGGCCCGGCCGTCGCCTCGACGCCCGGCCGGTGTGCGGTGGCGGCCAGCTGCTCCGCCGAGGCCTTGGCCGGGTCGAAGAGGGCGCTGACGTGCGCGCCGCGCTCACCCTCGAAGGCGGTGTCGAAGGGGGCCCGGGCGGCGCTGATCACCGCGAGGGCGAGCAGCACCGTCGCGGTGGAGCAGAAGACGACCAGTCCGATCACGACGGTCTGCACCCGGCGGCGCTTCACGGCCGCCCGGGAGGCCCGCCACACAGCACTGTTCACGAGGACCCCTCCAGCATCCGCTCGCGCGCCACCTTGCCGTCGGCGACCTCGACCAGCCGACTGGCGCAGCGGGTGGCCAGGTCGGGGTCGTGGGTAACGATCAGCAGGGTCTGCCCGATCTGGTTGAGGTCGATCAGCAGGTCCATCACCTGCTCGCCGGAGCGGCTGTCCAGCGCGCCGGTCGGCTCGTCGGCGAGCAGCAGCGCGGGACGGTTCATCAGGGCGCGGGCCACCGCGACCCGCTGGCGCTCGCCACCGCTGAGGGTGGCCGGGTAGACGTCCTTGCGGTGCGCGACGCCGAGTTCGTCCAGCAGCTCCAGCGCGCGTCGGCGCGCCTGCTTGGCGCTGGTGCCGGTCAGCTGGGCGGCCAGGGCGACGTTGTCGAGGGCCGGGAGGTCGTCGATCAGGTTGAAGAACTGGAAGATCATGCCGATGTGGCGGCGGCGGAACAGCGCCAGGCCGTTCTCGTTCAGCCCGCCGAGGTCCTGCCCCTGCACCCGGACGCTGCCGGAGCTGGGCCGGTCCAGCCCGGCCACCATGTTCAGCAGGGTGGACTTGCCGCACCCCGAGGGGCCCATCACGGCGACCGCCTCACCCGCGCGGATCCTCAGGTCGACGCCGTCGAGCGCCTTGGCGTCGCCGAACTCCTTGTGCACCCCGGACAGCTCGACGACGTACGGCGCGTCGTCGGGCCGGGTGGTCCCGTCGTGGTCGTTGCTCATGGTCGACGACGGTAGGCGCGGCCTCCCGGGCCGGGCGTCCCACCCCGGGTGTAACCGCAGGTCGCCGTAGTACCCGGGATGTACGCGGGCGGCACCCCCGGATGATGTCGATCAAGCCCCGGCCTGGGAGGCTTGACGCCGTGTGGGGAACAGGGACGGACTGGATCGCGATCGCGACGGCGGGCGCCGCCTGCGCGGCCGCCGGCTGGCTGGGCGTCGCGCTGGTACGGGCGCGGCGGCTGTACCGGGCGGCCATCGGCGAGCGCGGCTGGCTGCTGGAGCGTGAGCGGGAGAGCGCCGCGAGCGCCGCCGTGGACGCCGAACGGGCGCGGATCGCGGCCGAGTTGCACGACATCGTCAGCCACAACGTGAGCCTGATGGTGGTGCAGGCCGGGGCCGCCCGCGAGGTGCTGGCCACCATGCCGGAGGAGGCGGCGGCCGCGATGGGCGCGGTCGAGGCCGCCGGACGGGACGCGATGACGGAGCTGCGGCACCTGCTCGGCCTGCTCGCCCCGGCCGCCGACGGCAGCGAGGAGCCGGAGCGCGACGACTTCGCGCCGCAGCCGAGCCTGAGCCGGCTGAGCCCGCTGATCGACCGGTTCGCCTTCGCCGGGCTGCCGGTGGAGGTGCGGGTCTCCGGCGAACCGCGGCCGCTGCCCGGCGGCGTGGACGTGACGGCCTACCGGATCGTCCAGGAGGCACTGACCAACGCGCTCAAGCACGGGGACGGGGTGACGGCGGAGGTGACGGTGCGGTACGCGGACCACTACCTGCGGGTGGAGGTGCTGAACAGCGGCCCGAGCGTGCTCTCCGGCGCGCCCGCCCCCGCCCCGAAGCAGGCGGACGGCGCCGGGCGCGGGCTGCTCGGCCTGCGCGAGCGGGTCGCCGTGTACGGCGGGGACCTGGACGCCCGGCGCCGGCTCGGCGGCGGCTACCGGGTCCGCGCCCGCATCCCGCTGGACCGGCCGTGAACGACTCGGAGGGAACCGTGGAACAGGACCAGCAGCGCCGCCCCCGGGTGGTGATCGCCGACGACCAGGAGCTGGTCCGCACCGGCTTCCGGATGATCCTCACCGCGCGCGGCATCGACGTGGTCGCCGAGGCCGGCGACGGCGCCGAGGCGGTGGCCGCCGCCACCCTGCACCGGCCGGACGTGGCCCTGCTGGACATCCGGATGCCGACCATGGACGGCCTGGAGGCGGCCCGCCGGATCCTGGCCGCGGTGCCCGGCTGCCGGGTCATCATGCTGACCACCTTCGACCTGGACCACTACGTCTACGCGGCGCTGTCCGCGGGGGCCAGCGGCTTCCTGCTCAAGGACGTCACCTCGGCCCACCTCGCCGCCGCCGTACGCCTGGTGGACACCGGCGACGCCCTGCTCGCCCCGTCGATCACCCGCCGGCTGGTGGAGCGCTTCGCGACCGGCGCCCCGCACCCCGCCGCGCGCGGCACCGACGCGCCGCGGCTGCACCGCGACCTCGCGCCGCTCACCCCGCGCGAGGCGGAGGTGCTCGGCCTGCTCGGACGCGGCCTGTCCAACGGCGAGTTGGCGGTCGAACTGACCCTGAGCGAGTCGACCGTGAAGACCCACGTGGCCCGGATCTTCGCCAAGTTGAACCTGCGCGACCGGGCCCAGGCGGTGGTGCTCGCCTACGAGACCGGCCTGGTCGCACCGGGCACGAACGACTGACCGTCAATTCCCTTCCCCGTCACGATGATTCGCATGACAATCAGCCGGCTCACTCATTAGGGGGAACAGCTCGAAGGATTCACATTTTTGCCAGTCCATGGGGGAGCATCTGCGTATCCGCGACCGGAGCGACGAACACCGTCCGCGCGGCACCACCCCGCAGGACGAAGACCATTGGACAGGCCCGTGACCACCACCACCCCCGTGTGGGACTGCCCCTTCCACCACACCGACGGCCTGGAGTTCGACCCCCTCCTCAAGCGGCTGCTCACCGAGGCCCCGATCGCCAGGGTCCGCCTGCCCCACGGCACGGGCGAGGCCTGGCTGGCCACCCGCTACGAGGACGTCAAACTGGTCACCACCGACCGCCGGTTCAGCCGCGCCGCGGGCATCGGCCGCGACCTGCCGCGGATGACGCCCGCCACCATCGCCCAGGCCGAGTCCATCAACCTGATGGACCCGCCCGAGCACAACCGGCTGCGCCGCCTGGTCGCCCAGGGCTTCACCAACCGCCAGGTCGAGCGGATGCGCCCCCGGACCCAGGCCATCGTCGACGGCTTCCTCGACGAGATGGCCGAGCACGGCGCCCCCGCCGACCTCGCGCACTTCCTCTCCGCCCGGCTCCCGCTCCACACCATCTGCGAACTGCTGGAGATCCCCGAACCGGACCGCGACCGGCTGCGCGCCCGGGCGGTCGCGATGATGCGGACGGGCCCCGGCAGCCGCGAGGGCCAGGAGGAGGCCAAGGCCGGCCTGCGCGCCTACTTCACCGAGCTCACCGCCGAGCGCCGGGCCCACCCCGGCGAGGACCTGATCAGCGCGCTCGCCACCGCCCGCGACGGCGAGGACCTGCTCGACCCGGACGAACTGGCCGTCATGGCGATGGTCCTGCTGGTCACCGGCCACGACACCAGCACCTACCAGCTGAGCAACATCACCTACACCCTGCTCACCCACCCCGAGCAGCTCGCGAAACTGCGCGCCCGGCCCGAGGGCCTGCCCCGCGCCCTGGAGGAGCTGCTGCGCTTCATCCCGTTCCGCCAGGGCCCCGGCATCGCCCGGATCGCCACCGAGGACGTGGAACTCGGCGGCGTGCTGATCCGGGCCGGCGAGGCCGTGCACGTCTCCTACCTCACCGCCAACCGCGACCCGGCCGCCTACGAGCACCCCGACGAGCTGCGCCTGGAGCGCACCGACGGGCCCGTCAACATGGCCTTCGGCCACGGCCAGCACCGCTGCCTCGGCTCGCACCTCGCCCTGATGGAACTCCAGGTCGCGATCGGCACCCTGCTGCGCCGCTTCCCCGGGCTGCGCCTGGCCGTCGACCCGGCCGAACTCGACTGGGAATCCGGCTCGATCTGGCGCTTCCCGCAGACCCTGCCGGTCGCCTGGTAGCCCGCTCCCCCCGACACACCGTTCCCGCACCGGGGAGACCCACACACCCATGGCCACACTCTGCCGCCCCGCCGTCGCCGTGCCCGAGCACGTCATCACCCTCGACGAGACCCTCGACCTGGCCCGCACCCTGCACGCCGGCCACCCCCGACTCGGCCTGGCCCTGCGGCTGATCGAGAACACCGGGGTGCGCACCAGGCACCTGGTCCAGCCGATCGAGCAGACCCTCACCCACCCCGGCTTCACCCACCGCAACCAGGTGTACGAGCGGGAGGCCAAGCGACGCGTCCCCGAGGTGGTCGAACGCGCCCTCGGCCACGCCGAACTGGGCGCCCAGGACATCGACCTGATCATCTACGTGTCCTGCACCGGCTTCATGATGCCGTCGATGACCGCCTGGCTGATCAACGCCATGGGCTTCCGCTCCGACACCCGCCAGGTGCCGATCGCCCAGCTCGGCTGCGCGGCCGGCGGCGCCGCCGTCAACCGTGCCCACGACTTCTGCCGCGCCTACCCGGGCGCCAACGTGCTCATCGTCGCCTGCGAGTTCTGCTCGCTCTGCTACCAGCCGAGCGACCTCGACGTCGGCTCGCTGCTCTCCAACGGCCTGTTCGGGGACGCCGTCGCCGCCGTGGTGATGCGCGGCCGGGGCGGCCGCGGGGTGCACGTCGAGCGCAACGGCTCGCACCTCGTCCCGGACACCGAGGGCTGGATCTCCTACGGGGTCAAGGACACCGGCTTCCACTTCCAGCTGGACAAGCGGGTGCCCGGCACCATGGAGATGCTCGCCCCCGCGCTGCGCACCCTGGCCGGACAGCACGGCTGGGACGTCTCCGGGCTCGGCTTCTACATCGTGCACGCGGGCGGCCCGCGCATCCTGGACGACCTCTGCCACTTCCTCGACCTGGAGCCCTCGACCTTCCGCTACAGCCGGGCCACGCTGACCGAGCGCGGCAACATCGCCAGCGCCGTCGTCTTCGACGCCCTGGCCCGGCTGTTCGCCGACGGCGGCGTCGCCGAGGGCACCACCGGCCTGATCGCCGGCTTCGGACCGGGCATCACCGCCGAGATCTCGCTGGGCAGTTGGGTGGACACCCCGGTCGAACCGGTGCGCCGGCGCCCGCGCGCCATCTCCACCTCCGACATCGCCCTCGTCCACCAGGGCGCCCCCCGCCGTTTCCCGGCCGGCACTACGATCTCCGAATGACCGACACCACGGACCGCCCCGACACCGATTCCGCCGCCAGAGCGGCCGAACTCGCCGCGCTGTTCCCGGCGTTGCACGCGCCGCAGTACTGGGCCTGGGGCCGATACGACGCCCAGTTCTCGACCGTGCTGCCGCCGGACGAGCTGGTCACCAACATCCACCTGGTCGGGTTCGCGGACGGTGGCGTGGTGCTCTGCCGGGACGACCGGAACCACTGGTTCCTGCCCGGCGGCACCCGGGAGAAGGACGAGTCCGTCGTCGACTGCCTGACCCGGGAGCTGCGCGAGGAGGCCGGCGCCCGGCTGCTCGGCGAGCCGGCCTGGCTGGGCGCGCACCGCTGCCACACCGAGGACCTCGTGCCGTACCGGCCGTGGCAGCCGCACCCGGACAAGGCCTGGCTGTGGGGCTGGGGCGAGGTCGAGCTGGACTCCACGCCGACCAACCCGGCGGACGGCGAGCAGGTGGTCGAGGTCCGGGCCGTCCCGGTCGCCGAGGCGCAGCGACTGCTGCTCGGCGGGCACGACGCCTGGTGGGGCGAGCTGATCGGGCTGGCGGTCGAGCTGCGACGGCGGGCCGGGCGGGGCTGAGGGCCGAGAGGGGCTGGGGGTCGGGAGGCGAGGATCACCCGAACAGGCGAGCAGGGCGGAACAGTGTCCGATTTGTCATGATATCTCTCGGCCATGGGCACCTTTCACCTGGCCGCGGACTACCCGCTGCTGAACGTCTTCTGGACGATGCTGGAGCTGTTCCTCTGGATCCTCTGGATCTTCCTGCTGTTCAAGATCATCACTGACGTCTTCCGCAGCCACGACCTGAGCGGCTGGGGCAAGGCGGGCTGGCTGGTCCTGGTGATCATCCTGCCGCTGATCGGCGTGCTCGCCTACCTGATCGCCCGCGGTGACTCGATGCACAAGCGGGACCTCTCCCAGGCCCAGCAGACCGAGGCTGCGGTCAAGGCGTACATCAAGGAGGCCGCAGCGCCGGAGGGCGGCGGCGCTCGCAGTCATGTCGACGACCTGGCGGCGCTGGCGGACCTCAAGGGCAAGGGCCTCATCTCCGACGAGGAGTACCAGCGGGCCAAGGAGAAGCTGCTCGCCTGAGGTCACCCGCACGGCGGGGCCGGTGGACGACGCGTCCACCGGCCCCGCCGCCGTCCGGGCTCAGCGCCGTCCGGAGCGCCGGTCCTTCCCGCCGCCCTCGCCGCCGGTCAGACCGGCCCGGCGCAGCGCGTCCGCCATGGCGCTGTTGGCCAGCGGGGCGTTACCGCCGGAGCCGGAGCCCGAGCCGCCGCCGCGCCGGTCCTGGCCGCCCCGGCCGCCCTGGCCCGCACCCTGGCCTGCGCCCCGGTCGCCGCCACGGCGCTCCTGGCGCGGCGGGCGGGCCTGCCGCTCGCCCCGGTCACCACCGCGGTCGCCGCGGTCGCCGCGGTCACCGCGGTCGCCGCCCCGCTCCCGGCCGACCTCGTCGTCCAGCCGCAGGGTGAGCCCGATCCGCTTGCGCGGCACGTCCACCGTGAGCACCCGGACCTTGACGATGTCGCCGGGCTTGACCACCTCGCGCGGGTCCTTGACGAAGTTCCTGGACAGCGCCGAGACGTGCACCAGCCCGTCCTGGTGGACGCCCACGTCGACGAAGGCGCCGAAGGCGGCCACGTTGGTGACCACGCCCTCCAGCACCATGCCGACCTCCAGGTCGCCGATCTTGTCGACGCCCTCCTTGAACACCGCGGTGCGGAAGGCCGGGCGCGGGTCACGGCCCGGCTTGTCCAGCTCGCCGAGGATGTCGGTGACGGTCGGGACGCCGAAGGTCTCGTCGGCGAACTCCGCCGGGCGCAGCGCCCGCAGCCGCTCCCCGTTGCCGATCAGCTCGCGCAGCTCGCCGCCGGTGGAGGCGAGGATCCGGCGCACCACCGGGTAGGCCTCGGGGTGCACGCTGGAGGCGTCCAGCGGGTCCTCGCCGCCGGGGATGCGCAGGAAGCCCGCGCACTGCTCGAAGGCCTTGGGGCCCAGCCGGGAGACGTCCTTGAGCTGCTTGCGGGTGCGGAACGGGCCGTTGGCGTCGCGGTGCGCCACGATGTTGTCGGCCAGCGTGGCGGTGATGCCGGAGACCCGGGTGAGCAGCGGTGCCGAGGCGGTGTTGACGTCCACGCCGACGGCGTTGACGCAGTCCTCGACCACGGCGTCCAGCGAGCGCGACAGCTTCACCTCGCTCAGGTCGTGCTGGTACTGGCCGACGCCGATCGACTTGGGGTCGATCTTGACCAGTTCGGCCAGCGGGTCCTGGAGCCGGCGGGCGATCGACACGGCGCCGCGGATCGACACGTCCAGCTCCGGCAGTTCCTGGGAGGCGAACGCGGAGGCCGAGTACACGGAGGCGCCGGCCTCGCTGACCATCGCCTTGGTGAGCCCCAGCTCGGGGTGGCGCTTGAGCAGGTCCTCGGCGAGCTTGTCGGTCTCCCGGGAGGCGGTGCCGTTGCCGATCGCCACCAGGTCGACGTCGTGCTTCTTCGCCAGCGCGGCGAGGGTGTGCAGCGCGGCGTCCCACTTGTTGGCGGGCTGGTGCGGGTAGATGGTCTCGTGCGCGACCACCTTGCCGGTGGCGTCCACCACGGCGACCTTCACCCCGGTGCGGAAGCCCGGGTCGAGGCCCATGGTGGCGCGGGTGCCGGCCGGGGCGGCGAGCAGCAGGTCGCGCAGGTTGGCGGCGAAGACCCGCACCGCCTCGTCCTCGGCCTCGGCGCGCAGCCGGCCCCGCAGGTCGATGCCGAGCCGCACCAGGACGCGGGTGCGCCAGGCCCAACGGACGGTGTCGCCCAGCCACTTGTCGGCCGGGCGGCCGCGGTCGGCGATGCCGAAGCGGGCCGCGATGCGCTGCTCGTAGTCGCTCTCGCCGGGCAGGTCGCCCTCGGACTCGCCGTCGTAGGGGGAGAGTTCGAGGTCCAGCACCTCCTCCTTCTCGCCGCGCAGCATCGCCAGGATGCGGTGCGAGGGGAGCTTGGTGTACGGCTCGGAGAAGTCGAAGTAGTCGGCGAACTTGGCGCCGTCGGCCTCCTTGCCGTCCCTGACCTTCGCGACCACCCGGCCGCGGCCCCACATCCGCTCGCGCAGCGAGCCGACCAGGTCCGCGTCCTCGCCGAAGCGCTCGACCAGGATCGACCTGGCGCCCTCCAGCGCGGCCGCGCCGTCCGCCACCGACTCGTTCAGGTACTGCGCGGCGAGCGCCGCCGGGTCCTGCGTCGGGTCGGCGAGCAGGGTGTCGGCCAGCGGCTCCAGCCCGGCCTCCCGGGCGATCTGCGCCTTGGTGCGCCGCTTGGGCTTGTACGGCAGGTAGATGTCCTCCAGCCGTGCCTTGGAGTCGGCGGCCAGCACCTGGGCGCGCAGCGCGTCGTCCAGCTTGCCCTGGGCGTCGATCGACTCCAGGACGGCCGCCCGGCGCTCCTCCAGCTCCCGCAGGTAGCGCAGCCGCTCCTCCAGGGTGCGCAGCTGGGCGTCGTCCAGCGAGCCGGTGACCTCCTTGCGGTAGCGGGCCACGAACGGCACGGTCGCGCCGCCGTCGAGCAACTCGACCGCGGACGTCACCTGCCCCTCGCGAACGCCCAGTTCCTCGGCGATCTTGCGCTCGATCGCCTGCTGGGCCTGCCGGGCCACCTGTTCGACTGGCGTGGTCACGAAGCCGGTCACCTTCTCCTTCAGTGCTTTCGCCGTACCCCCCGCATTCTGGCAGGTGCCGGTGACACCGCACGGCCGCACCCGGGGTGGCGGGCGTGGCGCGCGCCCGGGCCCGGCGTTCGCCGTCCGTCCGCCGGCCGATCACCGTCCCCTCACCTCGCCGGGCCCGGCAGTTCACCGATCCGCCTGTCGGGCGGCGGTCCGCGCTGTACGCTGCCGGGCATGTGCGCTGCCGCCCGGATGCACCCCGATGGACCGGTCGTCGACGCGGCCCTGGTACGGCGGTTGCTCTCCGCCCAGTTCCCGCAGTGGGTGGGCCTGCCGGTCACGCCCGTCGGGTCCGCCGGGACGGACAACGCCATGTTCCGGCTCGGGCCCGAACTCGCCGTCCGGCTGCCCCGGGTGGAGTGGGCCGCCGGGGACGTCCGGCGCGAGCACCAGTGGCTGCCCCGGCTGGCACCGCAGTTGCCGCTGCCCGTCCCCGCCCCGCTGGCCGTCGGCCGCCCCGCCGCGGGCTACCCCTGGCAGTGGTCGGTGCTGCGCTGGCTCGACGGCGTCAACCCGGCGGTCGGCGTGCTCACCGCGCCCGAGGGCCTCGCCCGCGACCTGGCCGGCTTCGTCAACGCCCTGCGCACCCTCGACCCGGCCGGCGCCCCGGCCGGCCACCGCAGCGTGCCGCTCGCCTCCCGGGACGGCGCCACCCGCGCGGCGATCGCCCAACTCACCGGTGCGATCGACACCGCCGCCGCAACCGCCCTGTGGGACAAGGCGCTCCGCCTCCCCGAGTACGCCGGACCGCCGGCCTGGACGCACGGCGACCTCACCCCCGGCAACCTGCTGCTCAACGGCTCCGGCCGGCTCGCCGCCGTCATCGACTTCGCCCTGATGGGCGTCGGCGACCCCACCACCGACCTGATGCCCGCCTGGAACCTGCTGCCCGCCGCCGCCAGACCCGCCTTCCGCGCCGCCCTGCGCGCCGACGACGCCATGTGGGCCCGCGGCCGCGCCTGGGCCCTCTCCATAGCCCTGGTGACGATCCCCTACTACCGCCACACCGACCCGGCCCGGACCGCCAACGCCCGTCACGTCGTCCGCGAGGTGCTCGCCGACCGCAGCGTCTGAGCCGGACGGCAGACCTGGTGTCGTTCCGGCCCGACGATCTCCAGCAGCCGGTGCACCAGCGGGCTGCGGTCGTCGGCCCGCCAGGCCACGGCGACCCGGGTGCGGGCGGCAGCCGGGTCGATCCGGCGGAAGGCGACGCCGCGCAGCCGGATCCGCCGGATGCCGGCCGGGGCCAGCGAGACGCCCAGGCCCGCCCCCACCAGGGCGCACACCGTCTGCCACTCCACCGCCTGCTGTCCGATCCGCGGGGTGAAACCCGCCTCCGCGCACAGGCCGGTGATCCGGTCGTACAGCTGCGGCCCCTCCTCCCGGGGCAGCAGCACGAACGGTTCCGCCGCCAACTGCCCGAGCCGGACGACCCGTTGGGCGGCGAGCGGATGGTCCGCCGGGAGCACCGCGACGAAGGGCTCGCCGAGCACCGTCCGGAACCGCAGCTCCGGGTCGTCGGCGGGCGGCTCGCGCAGCAGGCCGACGTCGATGCCCCGGTCGCGCAGGGCGGTGAGCTGGGGCGCGCCGGTCATCTCCCGGACGTCCAGCCGCACCCCCGGGTGGTGCTCCCGGAAGGCGTGCAGCAGGCCGGGCAGGACGGTCAGGGCGAGCGAGGCGGAGAAGCCGATCCGCAGCCGGCCCGCTTCCCCGTCGCCCACCGCCCGGGCGGCCGCCAGCCCGTCCGCGAGCTCGGCCAGCACCCGGCGCGCGACCGGCAGCAGCTCCTGCCCGGCCGGGGTCAGGGTGACGCCGCCCGGTTCGCGCCGGAACAGCGGGTGGCCGACCTTCTCCTCCAGTCGGCGGATCTGCTGGGACAGCGGCGGCTGGGCGATGCCGAGGCGGGCGGCGGCCCGGCCGAAGTGCAGTTCCCCGGCGAGCACGGTGAAGGCGTGCAGCTGCGGGAGGGGGAGTTCGGGGCGGTGCTCCATACCTCCAGGGATATCAGATCGGCCCGGCAGGAGTATTGGACGTATCCCCGCAGGCCACCTAGCGTTCGGCGCATGACAGAACGACTCGGGCGACGCGCCGTGCTCAGCGGCTCCACCTTCGAGGAAGAGATCGGCTACGCCCGCGCCGTGGTGGACGGCGACTGGGTGCACGTGTCCGGGACGACGGGGTTCGACTACGCCACCATGACCATCTCCCCGGACGTGGTGGAGCAGGCCGAGCAGTGCCTGCGTACCATCGCGGCCGCCCTGGCCGAGGCCGGCTCCGGCTTCGCCGACGTGGTGCGGGTGCGCTACCTGCTGCCCGAGCGCGCGGACTTCGAGCCCTGCTGGCCGGTGCTGCGGCGCTGCTTCGGCGAGGTCCGGCCCGCCGCGACGATGCAGGTGTGCGGCCTGGCCGACCCCCGGATGCGGATCGAGATCGAGGTGACCGCCCGGCGCCAGGCCCGGTGAGGACCGCCTGATCCACCGCCAGCACTCCTGCCGTCCTCGGCCGTTGCTATGGTTCTCCCCGCACGAGCGGCAGGGGGAGCGGACTTGGCACGGAACGTGATCGACGTCAGGGTGAGCCGGCGGGTGCTGTGGATCGGCGGCGACGCCTACCCGCTGCAGCACATCGCCCGGGCTCGGCAGTTGGTGTGGTGGCCGCCCAAGCGCTCGCGGACGGTCATCAGGTTCGTCCGGCAGGTGATCGGGCTGCTGTGCGCGGTCAGCCTGCTCAGCGCGCTCACCCGCAACGGGGCGGACGCCACGCAGGCCGCCCTCCCGAGCGTGCTGCTGCTGGCCGGCCTGGCGTTCTTCCTCTACCGGCTCGTCACCAAGCTGCGGCAGAAGCCGGTGTACCGGCTGGTCCTCGACACCTCGAACGCCGCCACCACCGCCGTGGTGAGCCACCACGAGTGGCAGATCACCAACCTGATCCAGATGATCATGGAGGCGATCGACAACCCCCAGGCGGAGTTCGCCTTCCAGGTGGAGAACCTCCACGTCGGCGACAAGATCACCCAGTACGGCGACCACAACACCGGAAAGCGGGTCGGACTGTGAGCAACTCCTTCCACTTCGGCGACTCGGTCACCCAGCACGGTGACCACAACATCGGCATCGTCAAGAACCAGGGCCCGGTCGATCCGCAGGCCGCGCTGCGCGAACTCGTCGCCGCCGTGCAGCAGTTGCGCGACCAGGTGCCGGCCGAGGACCGCGAGGTGCTGGACGAGTCGCTGGAGGCCATCGGCGACGGTGCCGGGGCCTCGCCGTCCGCCCTGCGCCGGGCGCTGCGCAACATCTCGGGGGTGGCCTCGCTGGTGCGGGCGGGCGCGCCGGTGGTGGAGTCGGTCCGCCGGATCCTGGACTCGCTCAGCAGCTGATTTTCGTACTGGGTCAGAAAACTGTCCCGGTCAACCCCGACTGCTAGCCTGGTCGGCATGACGGGACTGCGGGAGCGCAAGAAGGAACGGACGCGGCGGGCCATCTCCGAGGCCGCCATCGCACTCTTCCTGGAGCACGGCTTCGACCAGGTCTCGGTGGCGGAGGTCGCCGCCGCCGCCGAGGTCTCCAAGCCCACCCTGTTCAGCTACTTCGCCAGCAAGGAGGACCTGGTCGTCCACCGCTTCGCCGACCACCAGGAGCAGGCGGCGGACGTGGTCCGGGGCCGGACCGGGGAGGAGACCGTGCTGGACGCCCTGCGCCGGGACTTCCTGGACGGCCTCGACCGGCACGACCCGGTCACCGGCCTCAACGACCACCCGGCCGTGCTGGCCTTCACCGCCCTCGTGTACGGCACCCCCAGCCTGGCCGCCCGGGTCGGCGCGTACGTGGCCCGCGCCGAGCAGTCCCTCGCCGAGGCGCTGCGCGAGGCCCCCGACCTCGCCCCGCCGCACGAGCTCACCGCCCCGCTGCTCGCCGCCCAGGTCACCGCCACCCAGCGGGTCCTCGCCCTGCACAACTGGCAGCTCCTGCGGGACGGCGGCCGCACCGCCGACGACCTCCACCCCGAGGCCGTCGCCCACGCCGACCGCGCCTTCGAGCTGCTCGCCCGGGGCTACTCCGGCGCCTGACGCCGTGGTTGGATGGCCGCCCATGACGACCCGCCACCTCGCGTTCGACGCCCTGCACAACTTCCGTGACCTGGGCGGCTATCGGGCCGCCGACGGACGGACCGTCCGGTGGGGCCTGCTCTACCGCTCCGACTCGCTCGGCAAGCTCTCCTCCCCCGCCGACCTGGAGCGGCTCCGGGCCCTCGGCGTCCGGACCGTGATCGACCTGCGCTACGACTGGGAGATCGCCGCCAAGGGCCGGGTGCCCGACGTCGACGGCCTGGACTTCCGCAACCACTCGATCGAGCACCGCCCGTACGACCAGGCCGCGATCGACCCGGACCTCGACCCATGGCGCTACCTCGCCGACCGCTTCGCCGAGGTCGCCGAGGACGGCGTCAAGGAGATCCGCCAGACCCTGGACGCGATCACCGACGCCGACGCCCCGGCGGTCTTCCACTGCATGTCCGGCAAGGACCGCACCGGCCTGATCGCCGCCCTGGTGCTCACCCTGCTCGGCGTCTCCGAGGACGACATCGCCGCCGACTTCGCCCTCACCGAGCTCGCCACCCCGCACCTGGTCGCCGACTGGCACGCCGCCCACCCCGGCGAAACCCTCCGCTGGCCCGGCTACGGCCGCGCCCCGGAGACCGTCATCCGCCTCACCCTCGCCGACCTCGCCACCCGCTACGGCTCCGTCGAGGCCTACCTCACCGGCACCGTCGGCATCGACCACGCCCGGATCGACGCCCTGCGGTCACGCCTGCTCACACCCTGATCGACTCCGGCCGGCTGCCGAGCAGCGCCCCACGCACCGGCACGGGGATCGCCGCGGTGGTACCCGAGGACCGGCCCGAGCTCTAGGTTCTGTCCGGCGGATCATGGTCGGAGCCAGAGGCGGATCGCTGCGACGGTGACCGTGCCATGGAAGACGTAGGCCCGCTTGTCGTAGCGG